>JBIKQS010000013.1:0-19558 GCA_044349575.1 Crocinitomicaceae bacterium | reverse complement strand
TGCGATTCAGATCAATTCAGTAAACGGAACATTCATGCCAACAATTCCAGTAATGGATGCAACATCACTTCACTTGAATGATTTGATAAAGGGTTCATACGAAATCAATTTCTTGGCTGGAGATAAAATAGTAGCGTCAGAAATATTTACAGTATCAAAATAAAATAGAATAAAGGTTTAGTTTAGTTGAGTTATCCAAGCTAAAGTCCTGTTACAAACGAGTAACAGGACTTTTTTTTATTAAAAATATTCATAGTTTACAATGAAAAGAATTTTGAAGAAATAGTTAGGAATAATCTAATTCTCGCCAATGAATCTAGCTGATTATTGAGTGCTTTTAACTTAGAGACCAAATCCTTTGTAATCGCGTTGTCCAGATTCAGTAATAATCTCCAATAAAATCCCTCTGTTCACTCCATTTAATTTGGTGGTAAGTTGCTCCACAGATTCAATAGGTTCGTTATTTACTTTACTGATTACCATACCTTCTACAAGACCAATAGATTTTAATTTACCCGGTTGAATGGATTTGATTTTTACGCCATAGGTAATATTCAATTCTTTTTTCTCCTTTTCAGTAAGTTCAACAAATGTAGCACCAAGTGAAGCATTTTTACTGATTTCTTCTTTTGAAATTAGTTTTGTTTCACCTTCCTTATTTCGTAGAATTAATTCTTTTATTTCCTCTTCACCTTTTTTGGTTCGAACGGTCACACTTACCTTATCTCCAGGTCTGCGTTTACCTATTTCCTCTTGAAGACTAGCAACGGAATTTACTTCTTTCGTTCCAATTTTAAGAATTACGTCGCCGTCTTTAATCCCAGCTTTGTCCGCGCTACCATCCTCAATTACTTTAGCTACAAAAACACCTTTTGTACTTGGTAGATTATTTTTCGTCTTTATCTCTTGAGTTATATCATTGATTTGAACACCCAAATATCCGCGTTGAACAATTCCATAATCAATAAGGTCCCGCATTACCTTTTCAACTAGATTAACTGGCACAGCGAATGAATATCCAGAATAACTACCCGTTTGAGAGGCTATTGCGGTGTTAATACCAACCAATTCTCCTTTCGTATTTACTAGAGCTCCTCCGCTATTTCCTGGATTTACTGCTGCATCGGTTTGGATAAAAGATTCAATGGGTAATACATCTTGTTTAGAACGATCAGATAATAAATTTATATTTCTCGCTTTTGCAGAAACAATACCTGCAGTTACAGTGGAAGTTAAATTAAAAGGATTTCCAACGGCTAAAACCCATTCTCCAACTTTTAAATCATCACTGTTTCCAAGAGGGATTGGCTGAAAACCAGATCCTTCTATTTTTAAGATGGCAATGTCAGTTGATGGATCGGTTCCAATAACTTTAGCTGAATATTTGGAATTATCATTGAGAATAACTTCAATTTCGCTCGCATTTTCAATTACGTGATTGTTTGTTACGATATAACCTTCAGAGGAAACAATTACTCCTGAGCCAGAGCCTGAACCATATTGTTTAAATTCGCGACCGCCAGCACCTGGACCGTAAAAGAATTCTTGAAAAATATCACGTTGAAATGAGGTTTGAACCACTTTTGTAGTAACGTGAACTACTGAATTAATTGTGTTTTCTGATGCTTGAATAAAATCGACTGGTGTGCCTTGCATGCTTGCAAAACGAGCATTATATTGTTTATTGCCATCCAAGACCCGGTCTGATAATTTAGAATCATCTGAATAGTAATTAATTGTTAAATAGGTTGCTAGCGGTAGAAGTCCTCCTATAAAACCCACCGCCAATTGTTTGATAATTGTTGTTTTCATAATTAACGATTTATAAATTTATTTTACAATAATAACAGAAAGTAAAAATGGATGTTATCTTACCGCTGTTAAAGATTGTTAAGCAAAATTCGTGCAAATCCTACTAAATAATGTATTTTTGTCAGACTATGCGACAGGTCTCTTTTTACAAGTATCACGGTGCGGGCAACGACTTTATTTTGGTGGATAATCGTAACAATGAGTATTCAAATATAGATATTCAAAACATTCCTAAAATGTGTGATCGGCATTTTGGAGTTGGCTCTGACGGTTTTATTTTGATAAATAAAAGCGATGAAGTTGATTTTGACATGCAATTTCATAATCCGGATGGCTCTATGAGTTTTTGCGGAAATGGAGCACGATGCGCGGCTGCCTTCTTTTCCTATTTAACAAATCGTGTAGATCAGTTTATTTTTAGTGCATTTGATGGAATTCATAAAGCAGAATTAAGTAAAAATAAGTTGGTTCGTTTGGAAATGAATGAGGTTTCTGAAATTATTGAACATGCTTCCAATAGCTATGAACTATATACAGGTTCACCGCATTTAATACTATTTGTTTCTGATATTGAAAGAATTGACGTCCTACAGGAAGGTGCAAGAATAAGGTATTCAGAAAATTATAGCGCTCAAGGAATTAATGTGAATTTTGTCCAAATAATTGATTCACAGAATATTTTAATTAGAACTTATGAACGAGGGGTTGAGGATGAAACCCTGGCATGTGGTACTGGTATAACTGCCGCTGCCTTGGCTTATGCTAAAAATGTCAACATGTTAGGTGCTAATCGCATTAAAGTTCAAGCCAAGGGTGGTGAATTGTATGTTGACTTCAAGTTGGAAGGTGATTCATTTACTCAAGTAGTATTGGAAGGACCTGCATCATTTGTTTTTAAAGGTCAAATCGATGTATAGTTATTTATTCGAAGAATTTAATAGCGAAAATACTGATGTCAATTTTGAAAATCCTGTACTATGGATTATTCACTCTGATAAAACTCCACCGCACATAGGGATTTCTCAAAACTTTAAATTCTTTAGTTTAAAAGCAACAGGAAAAGATTTTGGTATATCGACTTCAGATACTTTTGCTATTTTGAAAAGAAAAAAAATAGAATTTGTTACTTTGAAGTTGAAAATAGGAGTTGAAAATAAAGATATTGAATTGATTTTTTCGATGTACACGCAGGCAATTCCAACGAAAATTAGCTGCATCACTCCTGTCCTCGCTTGTTTTAAAATTGATAAGCCACTACTTTTGTTTGATTTGATTAAATACCTGAATTCGAAAAATTTAATTTCAGAGGTAAATGTTTTTAATTTTCAAAGAGACAAATTGACAATAGGAATGTACAGTGAAAAAGAAGTGACAATGGAAATAGAAAAATTACAAAGTGTTACGCGGAACTAAGATAACTTTGCGAGCTGTTGAACCCAGCGATGCGACTCTAATTTATTTGTGGGAGAATGATAGCAATAATTGGAAGTTTACCAATACGGATGCTCCCTTATCTATGTTTGAAATTTATCAATTAATTGAAGAGCAGCTTGCTGTTAGAGAATCCGGGCAATTACGTTTGATGATTTTAGATTGTGTAACTGAAACATTAGTAGGCGCGGTTGATTTATACAATATTGACTTTAAAAATGGATTTGGTACTGTTGGTATTTTAGTCGCTGAGCATCAACATCGTCAAAAAGGGTATGCTCTAGAGTCACTGCTCCTTTTGGCTGATTATGCTAAAAATCACCTTAATTTGTCCAACCTGAGCTGCGGTATTCAAGATTCAAATGTCGCAAGTCAAAAACTCTTTGAAAAAGCTCAATATAAAAAAATTGGTATACGAAAAAAATGGTTTTTAGTAGATGGAAAAAGAGAAGATGAGTATATTTATCAGCTAGAATTATGAGAAACAAGTTTGCAATTAGGTTGATTTTTACATTTCAAGTAATCATTTTTGCGTGTTTACTTACAAGTTGCGATGCGTTTTTTGGAGGTAAAACATTAAATACAAAAGAGGTTACATTTATAATTGAAACCAATTCAACTCTCAAATCACTTGCTGATAAATTGAAAAAAAAGAAATTAATTGATGATGAATCACAATTTATCTCGAAGGCATCTGAAAGAGGACTGACAGATCAAACCTTAGCATTTGGAAAATATCGAATTAAACCTCAAACCAAATTAAATGATTTGATTTTTGGATTTACAAAGGATAAAAATGGAAATGGAAATAATGAAGAATTGGTAAATGTCAATATTTATAATTTTCGAGATATTAATCAATTAGCTTCTCAAGTTCAGAAAAGCATTGCAGTAGATAGTGCCGAATTTGTAAGCTATTTAGAATCGCCAAAAACATTGAAGTTATTGGGGTTAAATGATATACGCCAATTAAGTGCTATTTTCATTCCTAAATCCTATCGCATGTATTTTGATACGGATATTACTTCATTTGTTCAAAGTATGAAACAGGAATTTGACAATTTTTGGACGATAGAAAAACGAAGTAAACTTAAATCAATTGGGCTCAAATCACCGGTTGAGGCAGTTATTTTAGCAAGTATTGTATATGCCGAACAAGGTAAAAACAAGGAAGAATGGCCAATTATTTCGGCACTTTACTTAAATCGCTTGAAAAAGGATATGAAATTACAAAGTGATCCTACTTTCAAATATTGTTGGGGCGATGCATTAAATGGAACGCAACGATTATTGGAAAAACATCGCAATATTGATTGTGCATACAATACATATAAAATACAAGGATTACCTCCCGGACCTATTTGTTTTGTTCCTTCGGAGGTTGTTTCAGCAATTATACAACCTGCCCAAGTTGATTATATATTCATGTGTGCAACCCCGGATTATTCAGGTAAACATAATTTTGCTGTTTCAGATGTTGATCATTTGAAAAACGCAAAAATTTATCAAGTTTGGATTGCTGAACAAGAGAAAAAACAAGGTAAAAAATGAAAAGAAGAACATTTTTCAGATTGGGATTAGCAACTGGGGCATTGACAGTAACAAGGAATTTTTTCGGAAGTACATTGTATGAAGAAAAATCTTTTTCCGGAAAAACAGATGCACCTATTGTCTTGTCAACATGGATTCATGGATTGGAAGCGAATCGTGCGGCATGGGAAGTATTACAAAAAGGGGGGAAATCTGTGGATGCCGTTGAGGCAGGGGTAAAAGTAACTGAAGCAGACATAACAAATCGAAGTGTAGGAATTGGTGGTCGTCCGGATCGGGATGGTCACGTAACCTTGGATGCTTGTATTATGGATGAACAATCGCGTTGTGGGTCGGTGGCCTTTCTGGAAGGTATAGCACATCCAATATCAGTTGCCAGAGCAGTAATGGAGAAAACCCAACATGTTATGTTAGTGGGGGAGGGCGCTAAAAAATTTGCTTTAGAACAGGGATTTAAAACAAGTAAAACACCACTTCCTGAGGTGAAAAAAGATTGGAAAAAATGGAAGGAAGAAAATAAGGACCTTTTTGTTAAACCACGCATTAATCACGAAAATCACGATACTATAGGTATGATTGCCATGGATCAATATGGAAATTTGAGTGGAGCTTGTACTACAAGTGGTTGGGCATATAAAATGCATGGTAGAGTAGGGGATTCACCAATCATTGGAGCAGGTTTGTTTGTTGATAACGAAGTTGGTGCAGCAACTGCCTCAGGTTTGGGAGAGGCAATAATTCGAATTGCAGGAAGTCATACAGTTGTGGAATTGATGAGACATGGATTTACTCCTCAAAAAGCATGTGAAGAAGCAGTTAAGCGAATTCTTTCTAAGCACAAAGATTTAACAAATTTACAATGTTGTTTTCTGGCCATTGACAAGGATGGCAATGTTGGTGCTCATTCGGTTTATGCGGGATTTAACTATGCATTGAAAACTAAACAAGACGATAAAATGGTGGATTCAACCTTTGATCGAAATTGGTAATGAGGAAAGTAAATATTCTAGTACTTTCAATTTTATTTACAACAACTATTGGTTTATCCCAGAATCAATTGATGTGGCATTTTTTTCATCCCACAAAGCAAATTTGGATGCCATATCAATCACATGGCTCTATTCAAGAAAAACTTATACAATCTGGTGAACTTCCAGACCCATTTTATGAATCGAACGAAGATTCGTTTAATTGGGTAGAGGATTATACTTGGGAATTAATTTCGGATACTCTTTACGGAGATTCTCTTTTATCGAAAGTAATTGATATTCATTTTCCTTCGATTGATACGTACGCGTCAGTTTATTGGAATGATTCCCTCGTTTTAAGAGCTGAAAATGCTTTTAGACCCTATACTGTACAAATTTTGGTGAAGCCAAATTCAAAAAATAGAATAAAGGCTGTTTTCACGCCTCCAGTCTTGTATCACAAAGTCCGATTTGAACAGGAATCGTTTCATTACCCAGCACCCAATGATCCCAATAAAATTGTAATTTCAAATTTGACGAGAAAACCTCAATATCAATTTGGTTGGGATTGGACAGCGCGAATGAATACAATTGGATTTATGGAGCCCGTGAGATGGGATTATCAAAAAATAAACTCCATTGAAAAATTAGTAATTCATACCCAATTAACCAATTCAGATGAAGCTCAAATAAGCTACAAGTTTTTATTTAATTCCATAGATCAAGAATTGACTATTAAAAGTCAACTTTTTGGAACGATAAATCTAAAGCCAAATGATACAATTGCTGATTGGAACAATATGTTGAAGACCCCAAAATTATGGTGGCCAAGAGGTCACGGGCAATCTTTTTTGTATCAAGATACAGTTCGTATTTATTTAAAAAGCGGTGTTTTGAGCGACGTCAAAGCAATTCAGTTTGGTTTACAGAAATCGGAGTTAGTACAAGAAAAAGACCAATGGGGAACTAGTTATGTATTGAAAATCAATGATAAACCTATTTTTTGCAAGGGGGCTAATCTGATTCCACCTTCAGTTTTCCCATCCCAAATTACTGATTCATTGTGGGAGCAGCAGATTCAAGTTATGAAGGAACAAAATTTCAATATGGTTCGAGTGTGGGGAGGAGGCTTGTATCCAAGTAATTATTTTTATAAAAGATGTGATGAAGAAGGAATAATGGTTTGGCAAGATTTTATGTTTGCATGCGCCATGTATCCGGCAGATTCATCTTTTTTGCACAATGTTAAAGCTGAGATGGATTATCAGATTCCTCGAATATCTTCGCATCCTTCTGTCGTTTTATTTAATGGAAACAATGAGGTAGATGTAGCTTGGAAAAATTGGGGTTTTCAAAAGCAATATCAACTAGCGAGCGAAGATTCCATTCAAATTTCAAAAGATTATCAAAAGTTGTTTCAAGTGAATTTGCCAAATTGGGTGAGACAATTTACTAATATTCCTTTTGTTCATACGTCACCATTGAGCAATTGGGGAGCTACAGAACGTTATAATCATGGATCTCAACATTACTGGGGAGTATGGCACGGAAATGATTCAATTGAGGAATTTTCAAAAAATATTGGTCGATTTAATTCTGAGTTTGGTTTTCAGAGTTTTCCAGAATATTCAACTTTATTAGAAATTAGTAATCAAGACTCTTGGAATTTAGATGCACTTGGAATCAAGAAACATCAAAAGAGTTATATTGGAAACGGAAAGGTCATATCCACGATGAACCGCTTTTTTGAGTACCCGAAAAATTTTATGGAGTTTGTCTATTATTCTCAATTAGTTCAGGCAAATGCAATGGAACGAGCTATTTCAGCTCACCGGTTAAATGCTCCACGTTGCATGGGAACGCTTTATTGGCAAATGAATGATTGTTATCCTGGACCAACTTGGTCAAGTGTTGACTATTTAGGTAATCGTAAAATTTTGCACTACCGATTAGCAGAAACGATGCAAGAAATTACCTTAACAAAACAAGAATCAGAACGTGATTTCAGCATTCATTTAATGTCTGATAATCCCAAAAAAAGTACTATAACACATGAGATTTATGGCATTACACAAATTGATAAAAAGATATTTAAAACAAAATTAACTTCAGATACTATCGTTTTGGACTACCTGCAAAATCAGCAAATTTACAGTAGAGATTCATTTAAAACAGCTTTTATTTCATCTGCTGTTTTAGGATTTCAAATAGATTACAAGGCAAATGAAAAATCGTATTCAAAAATCATTTGGTTGAATCATGGAAAGTCAAAGTTGGTTGAAAAAAATAAGGTGAAAATTAGAATCAAGCGGATTGATCGAAATTCAAAAAGGCTTGTTTTACAAATTAACACCAAAAAGCCAATTCAAGATTTTTGGATGTACTCGACTATTCCAGGAATCCGATTTGAGGAAAATGATTTACAATTGTTACCGGGTAAAAAAGAAATCCTAATTCACTATAAAAATCGTCCAAAAAAAAGCGAATTGAAGTGGTTTGGTTTGGAAATCAATTAGAACTTTCATAAATTATGTATATGTAAAAAACACACTAAGTATTAGTGAATTTTTGTATTTTAGCATTTATTTTTTTAGACTTATTGCATGAAGGTTTTACCCTTTATTTTTTTCTTTTTTGTAGCATTAGAAAATATCTCTGCTCAAACCTATGTTTTTGCTCAACTCACAGGTTCACCAAACCTGAATACCACAGGATGGAACTTAACTGGGAACGCATATGTTGGAGATACTGGGGGAGATGTGGATGCGAATTCCAATGAGTTAATATTAACAAACGCTTTAGGAAATCAAAGCGGTGGTGTATTTTTTGGAACCCCAATAAATCCTTTAATTTGCTCAAAATGGACAGTTGAATTTGATTATCGTATTTGGGGTGGCAGTGCTGCTGATGGACTAGCGTTCTGTTTCTTAGATGTTCCACCAACAGGGTTTGTGAATGGCGCAGGAGTTGGAATCCCAGGTTCTGCAAATGGATTAAAAGTAATATTGGATACCTGGAATAACTGTGGAGGACCTAATCCTGAAATTCAAATTTATTCGGGAATTGGATATGGAGAGTGCAATGCTGGAATTATAAAGGTTGATAATTCAGCAAATACTTTAGGCTTTGTAAGGAGTAATAATTATCAACCGGTAAAAATTACATATGTAAATGGAGTGGTTACTTTATTTATCAATAACACCCAATATCTTATAGCTAATTTTCCTATAAATTTCTCAGGGTATATGGGCTTTACAGCTTCAACAGGAGGCGCAACAGATCAACATTCAATTCGAAATGCAATAATTTATACCGATCAAGCAACCTCGAATGCTGGAATAGATGCTTCTTTTTGTACTGGACAAAATGCAACAATTGGCACGAGTCCTAACGCAAATTTTATTTACTCATGGTCACCTTCTACAGGGTTATCAGATCCTGCTGTTTCAAATCCAACGGTAACTTTAACAAATAATGGCAGCATTCCAATTACTCAAACCTATACGGTAACTACTTCTTTGGTAAGCAGCCCTGGAATATGTCCAACCACTGATCAAATTAACGTTACTGTTTTTCCACAATTCAATACATCGTTAAACATATCTATGTGTGAAGGAGATACATACACGTTTAATGGTCAAAATTTGACAACATCAGGAACTTATCAAGCAAATTTACTTTCAGTAAATGGTTGCGATTCAATTGTTAATTTAATTTTGAATGTAAATCCGTTATCCAATGTAATAATTGATACAAGTATCTGTCAGGGAACGAGTTTCACTATTGGAGGACAGAATCTAGTAAATTCAGGACAATACTCTTTTACGTTTCAAAATCAGAATGGGTGTGATTCTGTTGTTGTGCTGAATTTGAACGTTTTTCAATTACCCTCGATCTCATCTACTTCTGCAACAGTTTGTTCTGGTGAAACAGCAATTCTTATTCCATCTGGTGCACAAAACTATTCATGGAGTCCGACAATTGGTTCGGTTGATTCTCAGGGAATTTTAACCGTTTCGGTTGTTTCTACTACTAATTTTAATTTAACGGGAACAGATGTCAACGGTTGTGTCAACACTATTTTGGTTCCAGTAAATGTTAATCCGTTGCCAAACATTCAACTTAATTCGGATCAAACTCAATATTGTGTGGGTGATGCAGCTCAATTGAACGCATCAGGTGGGATTTCTTATTTCTGGGATCAATTTTCTGGTAATACAGGTAGTCAAGTTTTTACTGCTCAATCAAGTTCTTATTATACAGTTACAGGAGTTGATGCAAATAATTGCTCAGCAGTCGACTCTGTGTTCGTTTTGGTCAATGAAAATCCTATTCTAGCAATAACACCAAATCAAGAAATTTGTCTAGGTGAAGTAGCGCTAATTGCTGTATCTGGCGCCAATAGCTTCTCATGGTCACCTTTTGGTTCAGGAACTCAATCCTATTTTACGCCAAATTCAACAACTGTTTATACAGTAATTGGTACGGATGTAAATAATTGTACATCTCAAATTTCAACAATTGTTGTGGTGAATCCGAGACCAACAGCTAATCTTACAGCCAATCCATTGATTACCACGGCTGATTCTCCAGTTATAACCTTTGAGAACAACTCAATTGGTGATGATTTACTGGTGTTTTCCACTGGGGATGGAACAACATATAATCAATTCGATTCGTCTTTTGAATATGCATACCCCTTTTCCGAAGGGAATTATACGGCAAGTTTATGGGTTCAGAATCAATTCGGTTGTTCAGATTCCACTCAACTTGTTATTCAAATAAAAGGGGATGAAATTTTTTATGTACCGAATACATTTACGCCAGATGGTGATGAACATAATCATATTTTTTCACCAGTTTTTACAACGGGTTTTGATCCGGCAAACTTTCAATTTGATTTATTCAATCGCTGGGGAGAATTGATCTTTCAATCGTTAAATGCAGATAAAGGATGGGATGGTTTTTACAACGGACTGCTATGTCCAGAGGGAACCTATGTTTGGAAAATAACGTATAAAATCCCGGACAGGGACGAATATAAAATAGTTACCGGTCATGTTAATTTAATTCGATAAGAATAGGTGTCAATCTTAGTATTTTTATTTTAATTAGAATATTTCCTACTATTGCAAGTTGATTCTAGTAATCTTGAAGATAACATTACTTTAAAAATTAGCATTATTCATTTTATGCCAAATCAGCAAATTTTTGTGCGGCGATGTACGACATACTTTTCGAGTGTTGAATATTAAATTTAGTATTAACACTTTCAGCCATTACTTCATCAAAAATACGAAGTACTAGAATTATTTTTTCTTGGTATGATCTAGCGGTAAGGCCAATTTCTAGGTTGCTATAATCATCGTTTGTAACAGCAATTAACGCTTTACATTTTTCAACGCCAACATCAAGCAGTACTTCGTGTTGGATAGCATTTCCAATATAGACGTCAATTTGAGATCGTCTGAAGTGGTCAATGTGTATAGAGTTTACATTCGATTCAATTATAATAATTTTCTCTCCTCTCGATATTAATTCTTCTGCTACAAAAAAGCCTAATCTTCCCAATCCACATAAAATAATATGGTTGGAATAATTGTATTTTTTTCTTCCGAGAGACCTTTCAGTCTTTCGTTTGGATAAATTATCTAAAAGTAGAGAAAGGATTAGCCAAATAAATATTGAAGATGAAAGCATAAGTGTGATGCCAACTATTTTACTGAAGTCATTGGCATGGAGTAAGCTAAAATCACCGTAGCCTACCGAGGTAACAGTTACAATCACAAAATAAAATGAATCGAGCCATTTTAAATTTTCAAAGTGATGAAAGTAAAATGTTGTCATTGTAATAAGAAAAACAAAAGCAGCAATGAGTGAAATTAATAAAGTAGAGGGTTTATCGATTCTTGGTAATCTTGGATTATTTGTAGTGAAAACAGTATTTTGAGAAAGGTCACTTGGGTGGTAAATGCCATTGACAAATTCACCGGCAGAAATTCGCGCTGGATTGAATATTTCAATTTTTGGCAAAGCTGTTTTTAAATGAGGAATCAATTTTTCATTGAATAAAGCCGTTGCAATTCGTATGGTTGGATAAAGTGTATTTAATGCAATTACCGTTTCTAAGTTTTGGTTGTCATCTTCAAATAAAACATAAACAATAGCAAATGATTCTATTTGCATTGATTCCAATAGCTCTTTGAAGTCATCGATTTTTGTTCTATTATTGGATAGAATTTCTAAAAATAAATTAGGCTGAAAATCTACATCTTTTTTTTGATTCTTTAGCAGAAGCATTGTTCGATGTGCTAAATGACCATTTCCAAAAATTAAAAAACGAGAATTAGACATATCTTCATTTAAGAGAAGTAAAGATACAAAAAGGCATAAAAAAAAGCTACCAAATTTGGTAGCTTTTTCAATTCGTCTAAAGACTTGAGTACTATGATTTTCTTCTAGCCTCGTTAACTACTAGATTTCTCCCCATGAAATCATTTCCATTAAGAGAATCTACAGCTTGTTGAGCTGAAGCATCATCTTCCATTTCAACAATAGCAAATCCACGAGAACGTCCTGTTTCGCGATCAGTAATTACTCTAGCAGAAGATACTTCTCCAAAACTTTCAAATAGCTTTTCGATGTCTTGACTTGTAGCACGAAAGCTAATGTTTCCACAATAAATATTCATAAAAAATAAAAAAAAAATTAAATCACTGTACCTTGTGCACAGTTTGACAAATGTAAACCTTAAAAATGGAAATAACTAATTAATTATCAAATTGATTTAAAAAAACAGCAAATTGTAATCAAATTGCTTCAATTTTTTTGTAAGATGAATGATTATAGAACGATATTCACAATTTTCCCAGGAACTACAATCACTTTTTTAGGACTTTTATTTTCCATCCATTTTTGAATTTCTTCTAATCCTAATACGTAAACCTCTACTTCTTTAGAGGAAAGCTGTAAACTCAAATTTATTTTTGTTCTCATTTTTCCGTTGAATGAAATCGGGTAATCAAAATTAGATTCGACTAAGAATGTTTCATCATATACTGGATACGTTTGTTGGGTTATAGATCCAGCTGGATTTCCTAATTTTTCCCAAAGTTCTTCTGCGAAATGCGGAGCGAAGGGAGCAATTAAGATCACAAGCGGCTCTAAAACTGATTTTTTAGTACATTTTAAATCCGTTAGTTCATTCACGGCAATCATAAAGGTAGATATGCATGTGTTGAACGAATATCTTTCCAAATCTTCCCGAATACGTTTGATTGCTTTGTGTAAAACACGCATTTCTTTTTCATTTCCTGATTCATCTGAAACTGAAAAAAGGTTTTCATGGGTATGGAAAAGTCGCCAAAACTTGCGTAGAAAACCATTTACACCTGTAATCCCTTTGGTATCCCACGGTTTTGTTTGTTCTAATGGACCTAGAAACATTTCGTACATGCGCAAGGTATCAGCGCCAAATTTATCCACTAATTCATCCGGTGTTTGAACGTTATATTTGGATTTTGACATTTTTTCAACTTCATAACCACAAGCATAAGTTCCATCTTCCTCGCAAATAAATTCAGCCTCTGCGTATTCAGGTCGCCATTTTTTAAATTCTTCAATGTTTAATTTATCATTGTCAACTAGTGAAATGTCAACGTGAATAGCAGCATGAAAATAATCATCTTTCATTGAAAAGCTTACAAACTTATTTTCTCCAATAACGAGATAAACAAAACTACTTCGACCCAAAATCATTCCTTGATTGATCATTTTTTTGAAAGGTTCATCAAAGGGAATGAGTCCTCTATCGCACAAGAATTTTGTCCAAAAACGAGCGTATAGTAAATGTCCAGTTGCATGTTCTGATCCGCCGATATAGAGATCTACGTTTTGCCAGTAATCTAATTTTTCTTTGCCAACAAATTCATTTTGGTTAGTAGGGTCCAAATATCGAAGAAAATACCACGAACTACCCGCCCAACCAGGCATTGTTGAAAATTCATAGTCATATTCGTTACTATATTTCCAATTAGCCGCCCTTGCCAAAGGTGGTTCGCCATCTTCTGTTGGTAAGTATTTATCGACTTCCGGTAAATTAAGAGGTAATTCATCAAAACTTAAGGCATGAGGCATGTCGTCTGTGTAAAAAATAGGAATTGGTTCACCCCAGTAGCGTTGTCTACCAAAAACCGCGTCCCTCAAACGGTAATTTACACGACCTTTCCCATAACCATTCCTGTTAATTTCTTCAATGGATTTTTGTATGGCAGTTTTTACTGATAATCCGTTTAAAAAGTCTGAATTGGTAATTTCTCCTTCTTTTTCTGTCCACGCTGATTGATTCAAATCGTGCTCTTGATTTGTTGGTAGAATTACTTGTTTAATTGGTAACTCAAAATGCTTGGCAAATTTGTAATCACGCTCATCATGAGCTGGTACAGCCATAACTGCTCCAGTTCCGTAACCAACTAAAACATAATCGCCTACCCAAACTGGAATTGGTTCTTTGGTAAAAGGATGTTCCACAAAAGCGCCAGTAAAAACACCACTAATTGTATTTACATCTGCTTGACGTTCACGTTCGCTTCTGTTCATTGCTTTTTCAACGTATTCGTCAACTGATATTCTTTGTTCTTTCGTTGTGATTTTAGCTACTAAATCGTGCTCTGGTGCCAAGGTTACGAAAGATACTCCAAAAATAGTATCTGGTCGAGTTGTAAAAACTTCTATGGTACTTTCAAACCCAAGAATAGAAAAATTAATAGATGCTCCTTCACTTCTACCTATCCAATTTCGTTGTGTTTCTTTTATGCTTTCAGACCAATCAATGGTATTTAATCCATCCAATAAGCGTTGTGCATAAGCAGTAATTCGCATGCTCCATTGCTTCATCAATTTGCGCTCAACAGGATGACCACCACGTTCTGAAACACCGTTTACAACTTCGTCATTTGCGAGTACTGTTCCCATAGCTGGACACCAATTCACAAATGATTCTCCAAGGTACGCCAAACGAAAACACATTACTATTTCCCGTTTTTTTCTTTCATCAAATAACTTCCAAGATTCTGCGTCAAATGGTAGAATTTCTTTTTCAATATCTCCAGTTAACATATCTAGATTCACACCATTAGAACCTTCATTTTCGAAAATAGAAATGAGTGTGTCGATATGCTCTGCTTTGTTGCTTTTAGGATTGTACCACGAATTAAATAATTCAATGAAAATTTGTTGTGTCCATTTGTAATATTCTGGTGACGATGTTCTAACCTCTCGATTCCAATCAAAGCAAAAACCTATTTTGTCTAATTGATCGCGGTATCTCGCAATATTCTGTTCCGTTGTTAACGCTGGATGTTGTCCGGTTTGAATGGCATATTGTTCTGCAGGCAAGCCAAATGAATCATATCCCATGGGATGTAAAACATTAAATCCTTGCAGTTTTTTGTAGCGAGCATAGATATCTGAGGCGATATATCCTAGTGGGTGTCCAACGTGCAATCCTGCTCCAGAAGGATAAGGAAACATATCAAGTACGTAGAATTTTGGTTTAGATTTGTCTTCGGTTACTCGGTACGTCTGATTCTCAGCCCAAAATTTCCTCCACTTTTGTTCGATTGTTCTAAAATTGTATTCCATAGTTTTTCAAGAGGCACAAAGATAAATATTATAACTTTGTTAAGACATTGTATTATAATATCTATAAAAGTCATTTATGAAATTCTCTATTTTTTCTTTTCTATTTGTTATAACATTAACAAATTCTTTTACTCAAAACTATGTCAAAATAGGAAAAACCTATTGGGCAGATCATAATTTAAATACCAGTAGCTTCTCTAACGGAGATCCGATTGCTCAAGCCAAAAATACGGAGGAATGGGAAAATTTTTTCAATCAAAAAATCCCTGCCTATTGCAGTATGTATTACAATCCCAAAAATGACAGTGTCTATGGCAAAGTTTATAATTGGTGGGCCGTTGTGGATTTACGAGGGTTGGCTCCAGAAGGGTTTATGGTTCCTTCCCTTCAAGATTGGATGGGGTTAAAGGCTCATCTCAATTATGATACAATTTGTAAGTGTTATCCTCCAATCTTGCGATCAGCAGATAAATTGAAGAGTACAACTCAATGGAAAGGTGAACTGAAAGGAGATAACTTATTCAATATGAATATTCTTCCGGCCGGTTATGTTAGAAATGATGGGAGATTTGAAGGGAGAGGTTTGCAAGTTTCTTATTGGACGTGTTCACCTGAAAATGCAGCCAATAATTTGGGAGACTCATATTCCACCTATTATATGCTATTTAAACATGATAATTCGGATATAAAGTATGATAATAATTTTGATGCAAATGGTCATTTTGTTAGATGTGCTAAAGGTCAGCAAGAATATTACTTTTCAGTGACCAATTCAACAAATTCTGAAACTCCAAAAGAAAGTATGGATAATGATACCATTGAAAATTCGGATGAAAATTCGGATGAAAATGAATCATCGGATGAAGACGCAGAACAACCCAAAAAGAAGAAGAAACGTAAAAAGAAATCGTAAATTATTGGATTTAGTTCCTGAGATTTCAATGCTGTAGACAATTATATTTTAAAATTTGATTGAATACGTTTTTACTTAGTAGATTTGTAATCGTAATAATAAATGATTTACACCTCTGACATATCACTTTTTTGGTTAATCCCCTGGGCCATTATTTCTGGTTTATTGGCGTATTTTCTTTATTCTAAATCCGAATGGTACAATGAATTACATTTTTCTTGGAAATGGTTATTGCGCATAGCTCGAGCCGCCTCAATCTTCTTAGTTGGAGTTCTCTTACTTGGAATTATCTTTCAATCCTTTGATTATAAAAAGGAAAAGCCAGTTTTTGTTACTCTTGTTGATAATTCAGCATCCATGCGTAATTACGCGGATAGTAATCGAATATCGCCACAACTTACGGATCTACGAAAAAAATTAAAAGAACGCTTTGGTAATCGTTTTGAATTAGTTGAAATGACGGTAGGTAATCAAGCAAGATACAACGGAACCATTGATTTTAAAGATCCTAATTCAGCTCTTGAAAGGGGCTTTGAAAAAATCATGATGGACTTTTACAACCGAAATTTAGGTGGCGTTTTGTTTATATCTGACGGAAATTTCAACACGGGATCTAATCCTCTTTATACATCTTCAAAGTTAAATTTAACTCCCATTTTTACGCTTGGTGCAGGCGATTCAATCCCAAAACGCGACCATTATATCAAAAATATTTCTGTGAATGAAATTGCCTTTTTGAAAAACAAATTTCCTGTGGAAGTGGATATTGACGCAATTAAACTAGGCAAAGGAACCTATTCGGTGTCTATTTCCAAAGGTGGAAAAACAATTGCTTCCAAAAGTATTACCTACGAGAAAGGGCAGCGTGAATTTAAACAAGTTGCTTTTGAACTTGAAGCTGATCAATTGGGATTCAATACATATACCGTTACAATTGCCAAAGCTGAGAATGAATATAATTACGAAAATAATACACGTAATTTTTACATCGAAGTATTAGATTCTAAAAGTAAAGTAGTCATATTGGCAGGTGCACCTCATCCTGATATCGCTGCAATCAAAGATGTTTTGGAAGAGAATGCCAATTTCGAAGTAAAAAGTGTGCTTGCTAAAGATTGGGATAAGGATATGCGAAACGTAGATTTAATCGTTTGGCACGAACCAGGTATTAACGCGGATGCTAATTTAATTAAGTTTGTCAACGATCAGAACAAACCAATGTTGTATGTGCTAGGTCCAAATACACCTGCCAACGTAGTGAATTCGTTGAATATTGGTTTGACAACTCCAGGAGGAAATAAAACGGATGAAATACAAGGAACGGTTAACAAAGGATTTCAACCATTTGAGATTTCAGATGAAATGACCAAATCATTTGAGTATTTTCCTCCTCTCAAATCAAAGTTTGGCAGTTTATCAAGTTCTGCTATTTCAGATGTTTTGATATACCAAAGAATTGGTTCAGTAGTTAAAAAGGACCCATTGGTTTTCTTTTTGAAAAAAGGAGAAGTAAAAATAGGTGTTATCTATGGAGAAGGAATGTGGCGTTGGAAAATGAATGAGTTTATCAGAACAAAAGATATTGTCGGTTATCGAGAGTTTTTGCAAAAAACCTCGTCATTTTTAACGGTTAAGCAAAATACCTCTGCACTTCGTGTTACGCTGCCCAATCGATTCACAAAAAATGAGGAAATTATCGTAAATGCTTCTTTTTACAACGAATCGATGGCACCTATTACGACTCCTAAAATTCAATTTGTTTTAAAGGATGAAAATAAAAAAATCTCTAAAATGGAATTTGCAACCTATGGAGAAGGATATAAATTGTCTTTGGGTAAATTAAAACCGGGTAAATATGAGTGGACAGCAACTACTTCACATGCCGGAAAAACGTACAGTAAATCAGGAGCATTTGTTGTTGAAAATATAACATTAGAAGGACTTGATACCTATGCCAATCACAATTTATTGATTGAAATGTCGGATAAATCAAAAGGTAAATTTGAACAATTGGCGAATTACGATAAATTATTAGATGTTATTGCCAAGCGAGGAGATATTTCTTCAGTTTCTTACAAGGAAACAAATTATTTGGATTTGATTGACTACAAATGGATCTTTTTCCTTCTGTTATTTTTCCTAACATTGGAGTGGTTTGGAAGAAGATTTAACGGGATTTATTAAATGTTTTATCTTTTAAATTAATGCTCACAAATTTAAAATCCTCCCTTACTCATCCCGTTTTCAAAGTGGTTTCACAAGTTGCTGAAGAGCAGGGAATAAAAGCCTTTGTTATTGGTGGATTTGTGCGCGATTTGATTTTAGAAAGACCATCTAAAGACATTGATATTGTAGTGCTAGGAAATGGGATGGAATTGGCTCAATTATCGGCTGAAAAATTGCGGGTCAAGAAAATTAGTCTTTTTAAAAACTTTGGAACAGCTCATTTTAAATACAAAGATTTAGACATAGAATTCGTAGGTGCTCGCAAGGAATCCTACCGATTAGATTCAAGAAAACCAATTGTGGAAGATGGAACACTGCAAGATGATCAAAATCGTCGCGATTTCACCATTAATGCATTGGCATTGAGTTTAAATAAAGAAACCTTCGGAGATTTAATTGATCCATTTGATGGAATTTCTGATCTAAACAAAGGAATAATTCGAACGCCACTTGATCCAGACATTACCTACAGCGATGATCCTTTGCGAATGTTGCGTGCCATTCGTTTTGCCACCCAACTCAATTTTAAAATTGAAATAAAAAGCTTAGAATCTATTTTAAAACAATCGGATCGCCTGAAAATTATATCGCAGGAACGCATCAATGAAGAAGTAAATAAAATTATTTTGGCGGATGTTCCTTCACGGGGTTTTATTTTACTGAAGTCAACTCATTTGCTGCAACAGTTTTTTCCAGAAATGATTGCGTTGGCAGGAATCGAAACTATAGATGGTAAATCGCACAAGGATAATTTTTACCATACACTAGAAGTATTGGATAATGTGGCGAAAATGACAGATTCTTTGTGGTTGCGTTGGGCTGCAATAATGCATGATATTGCCAAACCACCCACTAAACGTTTTGACAAGGAGATTGGGTGGACTTTTCACGGACATGAAGATTTAGGATCACGCATGGTTCCGCGAATTTTTACTAGAATGCGTTTACCCTTGGATCACAAAATGAAATACGTACAGAAATTGGTTCGTTTGCATTTGCGACCAATTGCTTTAGT
>JBIKQS010000134.1:0-6297 GCA_044349575.1 Crocinitomicaceae bacterium | reverse complement strand
GCGATCCATGTAATACTCATCGTATTTTCCGTTATACGGGCGTTGAATGCAACGACCTGTTGGTGTGTAATAGCGTGCAATTGTCAAACGAATCACACTTCCGTCCCTCAATTTTGTGTCTTCTTGAACTAATCCTTTACCAAACGAACGTCTTCCTACAATTACACCTCTGTCATTGTCCTGGATAGCTCCTGCTAAAATTTCACTTGCCGAGGCAGAACTGGCATTAATCAAAACGGCTAAAGGAATATTTTCAAGCTCCCCTGCAGATGTTGCTTTGTATACTTTGGTGCCTACTTTCTTTCCTATCGTTTTTAAAATTAACTGTCCGTCTTTCAGAAATTCATCCACAATTTCTGTTGCAGAACCTAATACTCCTCCTCCATTGTTTCGTACATCGAGAATAAGTTTTTGCATTCCTTTGCTTTTTAAATTTGAGGCAGCGGCCTGAAACTCTTCAGCTGTTGTAACAGAAAATTGATCTATTTTTATATATCCCACATTCCCAACAAGGTATGAAGACGTTACAGACTCGATTGGAATTGTTCCGCGGGTGATTTCAAACGTTAATTTCTTTCTTTGACGAACGATTTCAACCTTCACCTTTGTTCCTTCTTTCCCCTTCAACATGGCCATTACCTTATCTGTTTCTATTTTTACGCTTGCCACGTTTTTGCCGTCTATTTTCACTATTTTATCTCCTGCTTTTATCCCCATTTTTTCAGAAGGAGACCCTTTTATCACATGGGTTATACATACCGTATCGCGCAAAACAAAATAACGCATTCCTACTCCTCCAAATTTTCCTTCAATCATTTCCGCCGCTCGTTGTTGCTCACTTGCAGGAATGTAATTCGAATGAGGATCTAACTTATGTAGCATTTCCACGATACTTTCCTCAAAAACCTTATCAGGATTCACATCATCAACGTAGTTTTTTTCAATGAGGTTTAAAATATCTTGCAATTTTTGCAAACGATTTCCATCATAGCCGCCCGCGGTAAAAACACCGTTTCGTGTAACTAAATACCCAAGTATTAAACCAATACACATCGCGATTGACACGACAAAAGGAAGCCACCATTTATTTTTCTCCATCTTCAATATTTTCTATTTGTTCAACAACAACCCCAGCACTTTTTAAAAAATTTATGCCTTCGGGATCTTTGTAACCACGCTGAAAAACAACCCGAGTTATTCCTGATTGAATAACTAATTTGCTACATTCTTTGCAGGGTGAAAGCGTTAAATACAACGTTGCTCCCAGGCAATTGTTGGTTGATTTTGCCACCTTCAAAATAGCATTTGCTTCAGCGTGCAAAACATACCAATGCGTTTCTCCTTGATCGTTTTCGCAACAATTGTCAAATCCAGATGGCGTACCGTTATATCCATCAGATATAATCATTCCATCCTTAACAATAATAGCTCCAACTTTTTTCCGATTACAATGTGATAAAATAGCCCAAGAAGCAGCCAATCTTAAGTACGCGCGATCATATTTTAATTGCTTTTCTGTAATAGGATTTGTCATGTGTTTTTAACTTTTTATAAATTTATAGCCAACACCTCTCACCGAATGAAAATACTGTGGATTTTTCTGGTCTGTTTCAAAAAGTTTTCGAAAACCAACAATAAAATTATCAACCGTTCGACTAGAAGGAAACTGGTCTTGTCCCCAAACCGTATCTAAAATTTCATCCCTGGAAACTACTTGACCAACTTTTAAGGCGAATAAACGCAACAATTCCACTTCTTTTTTGGTGAGTACCGAAACCAATTCTTGGTTTATATTTCGAACCTCAAACGTATCAAAATCAACTGTTTTTGAATTGATTTCAAGCATGTTAATTTGATTTCCAACCTTGAGTGATCGCAATAAAATAGATACTTTTAGTAATAGTTCTTCTAAATCGAATGGCTTAACCAAATAATCTGTACCCCCTTTTTTCAATCCGGCTATTCGATCTGCCGTTGTTCCTTTAGCAGAAAGAAAAAGTATGGGAACATCGCTGGCAATCCTTATTTTTTCACACAATTCAAGTCCGCTGACCTGAGGTAGCATAATGTCTAATATTACCAAATCTGCTTTTTGTAATTTTTGTAAATTACTCAACGCTTCCTGACCGTTAAAAAAAGATAAAACAGAATTTCCTTCCAACTCTAAATTGAGCTTAATTAATTCATTGAGGCTCGTTTCATCTTCTACTAAAGCAATTTGAGGCATAAACAGACTTTACACAAAATTACATTTTATCAACGGATTTCGAGCGGGATTCCGTTTCTTTGTGCTCAACACAAAATCAGCATGTCAATTTCCACAGAACAACTCCATCAATACCTGCAAAATTTAGGTTTCGATAATTTAAATGAACTTCAACACCGAATGTTAAATTCGAAAAGTAAAAATCGAATTTTATTGTCTCAAACAGGATCAGGTAAAACTGTTGGTTTTTTGTTGCCTTTGCTGAGTGATATTCAAGTAGAATCTAACGAATTACAAGCTTTAATTATTGCGCCAACAAGAGAATTAGCAACACAAATTGAACACGTTTTTAAGTCTATAAAATCTGGATTAAAAATTACTACTTGTTATGGTGGTCATTCAGTTCAAGTAGAACGTAAAAGTTTGGAGGGAAAAACCCAAGTAGTTATTGGAACACCGGGAAGAATCTGTGACCACATAGATCGAGGTCGCTTGGACTTATCTCATGTAAAAACTTGGGTTATTGATGAATACGATAAATGTTTGGAATTTGGGTTTTTGGATCAATTAGCCTTCATAACAAATGAGCTCATTCGTTTGGAAAAAACCACTTTGGTTTCAGCAACTGAATTAGCTGAAATACCTGATTTTTTTCCGGTAAAAGATTTTGAATCCATTCATTTTCTCAATAGAAACAATGAACCTGACTTTATTAAATGGAAAGTAACGGTTAGACCAGACTCTAAATTTGATGGCTTATTACATGTGCTAACTTCTTTTCAAGGAGAACAGACCATCGTGTTTTGCAATTTCAGAGAAGCTACCGAAAAAATTGTTGAATATTTAGATGAACAAGAGTATCCTGCTGTTTTTTACCACGGAGGAATGGAACAAGACGACCGAGAAAGATCTTTGTTAAAATTCAGAAACGGTAGCGAACACACCTTAGTTTGTACAGATTTAGGTTCGCGAGGTTTAGATATTCCTGAAATTAAACACGTTGTTCATTTTCAATATCCGCATTCTCAGGAAGCTTTTACACACCGCAACGGAAGAACGGCCCGAATTCAAAAACAAGGGAATATTTATTTGATGGTTAATTCTGGTGAACTAGTTCCGGATTATATTGAAATTCCCGACACTGAATATAAAATTAACAACGACCATTTAAACCCTGTTCAACCAGAATGGATCACGCTTTATTTTAGTGGTGGAAAAAAGAATAAAATTAATAAGGTAGATTTAGTTGGTTTTTTACTTCAAAAAGCAAATTTATCTAAAGATGAAATTGGTTTGATTTCGGTGCTTGATTTTTCTTCATTTGTTGCTGTAAAACGTTCAAAAGTGAAAGAAATTCTAAAGAATATTCAAAATGAAAAAATCAAAGGACAAAAACACAAGATTTCAATTGCCCGTTAATCATGTTTTCAATAGTTACAAACATTGGTAAACTTCATATTATTCAAAACGTAATAAAATCAAGACAATCTAAAAGAAGCTTGTTAACGTATAAATTAAAATAGTATTAATTCAATGTTAATAACTAATAAGATGTTTTTCTAGGATTTTTACCTTTCTTGTATATACTCGAACATAAATGAAAAAAGCTACTCTTTTAAGCAGGTTTTTTACAGAGTTTATCATAGCGTTTTTAACTTTTTTGCTATTAACAATTTCATTTTTTTATACACATTTCATTTTTTAAACAGAAAATAAAATTATGTTAATTGTTTATATAATAACTAATTACAAAATGATTAAATGTTTATAAACTTGATTTTATATGTAAAACTCAAACTATTTTTTATCGTTAAATTAGTTACACACAAATGAACAACCTTAATAGTAATAACAAAAAAGAAAATTTTTAAATTCTTTATTTTTTATTCATTATTAGCTTAACTAAAATCTAAATTGATGTTAAAATATTTTTTTTAGATGGATATGTGCTAATTTAGTAGAACAGAAACCGATTTTGCTGCATGGATGCTTTTCAAAATTTACTGGACCAAATTGATTCATTCATTCGAAAGTATTATAAAAATCAATTAATTAAAGGATTTTTATTATGCATAAGTTTTTTTCTGTTTTCGTTTCTGATAACATCTATTTCAGAATATTTTGGACATTTTAGCCAACGAACCAGAGCCTTTTTCTTTTTTACATTTCTACTTGTTAATGGGTTGATAGTAGTAAGCTATATTTTGATACCCATTTTAAAATTAATCTCTTTTGGTAAAAGAATAAACCGCTATCAGGCTGCTGAAATAATTGGATCCTTTTTTCCAGAAATATCAGACAGATTAAAAAATACACTTCAGTTGAAAGACTCGTTAGATTCAAACGAAGGAAACCTTGAGTTATTACGAGCAAGTGTGTCTCAACGTTCTGAATCGTTGAATGTTATCTCCTTTTCTAATGCGGTAAATTATAAAGAGAATAAAAAATACCTCAAGTATCTTTTACCTGTATTTCTTTTATTTTCAGGTGTTTATTACTTTGCGCCTGATTGGGTACTAGTAGGAACAGAGCGTGTGGTAAATTATTCAGAGGAATACAAACCTAAAGCTCCATTTTCATTTCATCTTCAAAATACAAATTTACAAATTGAGGAAGGTCAGGATTTCAAAGTTGTCATTCAATTAAAGGGAAGTGATTTCCCAGAACAGGTTTATTTGATTTCAGAAAATGGTAAGTTTTTAATGGAGAAAACCGCTAAAAATGAATTTACTGCATGGCTGAAAAAAGTAAAGAACACTACCCAATTCCACGTTCAGGGAAATGAGTTTTTCAGTCAGAAATATACACTCAATGTAATAGGAAAAGCAGTAATAGGAAAATTACAAGCTAAATTGGTTTATCCGAAATATTTAGGTAAAACCCCAGAATTAATTCAAAATTCAGGAGATCTAACTGTTCCTGAAGGAACTTCCATAGAATGGACAGTACAAACAAAAAACACTGAATTTGTAGATTTTATATTTAATGGAGCCTCTCAGCGCAATACCTTGAATCCATTTACAGTTCAAAAAACAATTAAAGATGCCTCCAAAGGAAAAATCCAATTTTCAAATGCGGTAACCAAAAAAATTGATTCAACTTCTTTTTTAATTTCAGTAATTAAGGATGCTTTTCCTTCCATTCAAGTAGAAGAATTTTCAGATTCTATCAAGGATGGTGTCCGTTACTTTTCAGGACAAGTTGCTGATGATTATGGTTTGAATTCCTTAAATTTTGTATACACAGTATATTCAGAAAATGCAAAACCAAGATCGAATACACTAAAAGTAAAACCTGTAAATGGCACACAATTAGGCTTTGATTTTGCGGTAGATTTTCGGCGTGAAAACGTCAAATTAAAAGATCGAATTGAATATTATTTTATTGTGGGTGATAATGATGGTGTGAATGGTTCAAAGTTTACCAAATCTCAAACATATACGTATGAATTACCATCCCTTGAAGAATTAAATGAAGAACGGGAAAAAGACCAAGCTGAGCTCCAAAAGGAAATGAATGACATCATAAATAAAACACAAGATTTCCAAAATAAGGTGGAAAAATTGAAAAAAGAAATGATGAATTCGAAGTCAACAGATTGGGATAAACTCAATAAAGTTGAAGAATTGAAAAAAGAGCAACAAAATCTACAAGAGTCTCTAGAAAAATTGAAGGAAGAGATGAACCAAAGTATGGAAGAAAAAAATCAACTTTCAGAAATGGATAAAGAGTTACTCGAAAAACAAGAAATGATTGAGAAATTAATGGAAGAGGTCATGGATGAAGAACTTAAAAAACTCTTGGATGACTTGATGAAATTAATGGAGCAAAACAACAAGGAAGAAATTAAGAAAGAAATTGATAAAATAGATCAATCTGCTGAGGATATGAAAAAGCAGCTGGATAGAAGTCTTGAAATGCTTAAACGTTTGCAGGTCAATGAAAAGATAGATGATATCGAAAAGGAATTAAAGGAATTAGCAAAACAACAAGAAGAATTAAAGAAAGACATCCAAGAAAATAAGTTGACGGATGAAGAAGCGGCTAAAAAACAAGAAGAATTAAATAAAAAATTTGAAGAACTTAAAAAG
>JBIKQS010000012.1:0-19596 GCA_044349575.1 Crocinitomicaceae bacterium | reverse complement strand
CGGATAAATGCTCAATTCTATCATCGTAGATCTGCTTGTAAAAGCTTGATCTTCCTGGGGGTCTCAACAACAATAAATCAAACGGTTCTTTTTGAATTAACTCAAGCCAATTTTCAGCCAATAATTCAACCACTTTCCAGTTAATGTTTTTATGTTTATCGCAAGAAATAATCCACCCTTGGTGATCATGTGGCATTTCATTCTTTAGTATAAGTATGTTGATTGTCTTCAAGTTACTTTGATAAATATTTATAGAACATCCATATTCGTGTATATACTAACATTTCCGATTCCGAAAAAGTAAATTTTGACAATCTTTTTAAACTTTGTAGGGCTTCTGAAACGTTAAAAAATTGATGTATTTGCGACTTTTGATCAGTCTTTATTTGATCAAATTGTTGAATTAACCAATCGCGATAGTTAACAGAATAAACAAAATTAGGCGGATATTTAGTTTCTTTAATATGATTTACTACTTTTATCATAGACCAATAAAGAGGCCCTTTCTTGTAATCGTTCAATGTATAATTTCCTTTTTTTGCAAATGGAATATTTCTTAGGATTGGAGCGAGCTGATATTGAAGTTCACAATTTAATTTATATAAATTATATCTCTTGAATAAATTATACGACTGATTATCAACGTTTGTAAAGTTAAAATCACTTTTAAAAATGCGTTCTATAAAATCAACATCGAGGAAAAAAGGGAAAACATAATTGCAGTGTTTTTTCGATAGGTGAATATCTTGAAGATGGTGTTTAATTCCGATTCTAAATATTGCGTCTAACTCATTTTCAATTTGATGAGTATTTCTTTCTTGTTGATCCATGAAAGACTTCACCAGTTCAGTTTCAAAAAAGTTGGTGTTACTTTGAATTTTCAACTTATTAATTGCCTTTAAGATAGTTTCAGTAAAAACCAATTTATCTGGATAAATACCCATCAAAAGCTCCCCGCCGAGATATCCGTTGAATAATACTTTAAATGAACGAGTATCTTTTCCAATAGTTTTAAACGCAGCAAGGCGATGTGCTCTATGAATACTTGTCATCGGATCTAGACTTACTAAATCATCAATTAATGTGACATATGCATTCGAGCTTGTTTCAACAAATACATTATGACATTCAATACCAATTTTTCTTGCCATTTCTTTAGCGTATACAACATCCTTAGACGCTGGATCCCCGTAGTTTATGCCGATGGGTTCAATGCCTTGATGCAATAAAATTGATAAAGCACTTCTACTATCTTTTCCACCGGTAAGCGTAATATAGGTGGCATCAACATTAAACCAATCATAAAAGAATTTAATATTTGAATCACAAAAGTCAATTACTTGTTGAAGGCTATAGTTCGTAGCAGATTTAACAAGTGCAGTTTTATAATCCCAGTATGTATTGAAACCGAACGAATTAGATGAATATTCAATGGCATTCGCTCCGCCTTTATTCAATACATGTGCATCATAGGTCTTCTCCCCGATTGTACGATTATATAAAATGTGATGAGAAATTGATTGTGGATTAAATGTTTTTGATTCTTTCTGCAACCGTTGAAAATCATTGGAAAGAATATCTTTTTCTGTATTAAAATAAATCGCAGAACAGCCAAAATGGTCATTATAAATAGAGATCAAGTTATCTAACTCAAGAAAAATAACAAAATCTCCTTTAATAAAATCAATAAATGTTTTTCCGTAAGATTGAACAAGAGAAACTAACCAATTTTCACCTTCATTTTTCTTACTTAAATCTTGGATGTTAAATCGTGGCCATGGATTGCCAAATACAACAATATGAAAATCCTTAGACCTATATTCCACGAATTTTTCATCCGTGCAAATTACAGCATTTGAAAAATTGATTTTATCGTAACGATTATCACAAATTATACTATTTTCTGATCCAAATAACCACATGTCTACGATTCTTTTCGGAAAAACTCTTCGGTTTCCAGGTAGTTTTTTAATCTTTTATTATTTGAATCAAACTTTGGAAAATCTTTTGGATCTCTTCTTTTTTCAAAGTTAACCACTGAATAGTTAGAAAAAACACTTGAATCTTTTAAACGAAAATTAGAACTCCGAATTATGAGATATCCATTTTTATTGAGTTGTGAATCTAACAATGTAACAATAGAATTGTAACGATGAAAAGGATAAATTGAGCTAATATCATTTAATTCTTGTGCCTCAGGATTTTTACATAAGACTGATAATGCCAAAATCACATCAAATTGACCTAATTGATGTAAAGCATTGGGAGATAAACATACGAACTCCATATTACCGTCAACTAAACTATTCTTTTTAGCCGTTAAAATACTATTCGGATTAATATCTACCCCGGTAATTTTAGCATTAGGCAAATAGTTTCTCAAGGAAAAACATTCTTCACCCGTAGAGCATCCAAATGACAGTAACCTTATTTGTTGATCACCAAATTGCAATTTCAAAAAATCAAAAATATCTGGATGCCTATCCATAAAAGTTGTGGAGGCCGTCTGCATAATAGCAGTTGACTTTGTTCCAAATTGAAGAGATAAAATCCAATATTTCAATTTTTTAAGTAAAATATAAACTCCCTTAAATTTCTGAATTAAACTCATTTTCGTAATTTATGTAAAAGTCTATTTATTGGTGAGTTTTGATATGAAAAAAAGAAATGAAACACCTTCATTTTAAAAATTTCAAACTTTTGATATATGACGAATAAAGAAGGGTTTTTGAGAAAAAACAGATTCTGTTTCCACCATTTTTTATTTTTAGATTCATAGTCAGAAAACAAATCAACTGCAACGATATTTCCTCGTTGGTCACTAGATTTGTAATACTTGAATTGATTCTGTTCAAGATTGACGAGTAAGCCCTTTTTGGTTCGTTGAAATGTAGATTCCATACCTTTGGGGGTTGGATAGTCGCCAAAAACAATACCTCCTAAGCCAAAGAAAATTCTTTTTTCCTTATAATCTATAAAGGGTTGTATTACATGATTATGATGCCCAACTATCAAATCTGCCCCAAAATCAATAATTTTTTTACCAATTTCAATTTGTGATTTAGAAACATATTTAATGTAATCAATTCCCCAATGTATTGAAACAATGAGCAGGTCACATGTAGAACGATATTTCTCCAAGTCTGTTTTTATTTGATTAAGATCCAAATAATTAATAAAAAACGAACTTGATTCTTCACAGTGTGGATTTGATTTTTCGTCAACATAGGCGAAAAAAGCGACTCTTTTCCCCTCCTCATTACAAAAAATAAGGGGTTCTAAATCTTCCTTTTTTGATCCAGCACCGGTGTGAAGAATACCATTTTTATCGAGCCATTCGATTGTAGCATGTACACCTCTTTCAGTGCAGTCAAAAATATGGTTATTAGCTAATGACACAGCAAAGACATTCAATTCCTTTAGAACATGTAAAGTCTCTTGATTGGTTGTATGAATTAGTTTTTTATGTGGGTTTTGTGCATCTGGAATAAAAATGGGTGTTTCTAGATTAGCAAAAATAAATGGCTTATGAGCAAAGAAAGAAGTTGCCTTTTTAAATCTTTCTGCATTTTTTTCCGGTTGACTTGCTATCAATCCGCCCAACGCTATGTCACCAATAAACCACACTATGTTTCAGGGAATGCAGGTCTAGCAACCAAAACACCAATAAATAACAAAATTGTAGCACGAGGCTCAATTGCCTGAATTAAACCAGAAAACCCGTATAATATCATACTAACAACAAGTGCAAGACCAACCGCAAATTGTAACTGATTAATTTCTGTTCTAAATTGAATGTTCTTTTGCCATAGTGTTTTTATCATGGAATAATAATGAAACAAAAGAAGAAATATACCTATTAACCCAGCCCCAGAAAACAATGTCATATAATCCGTGTGAAAGGTTCGTCTAGTTCCGAAGTATAATCTTGAATTAAACAATTCAGCGCCAAACAATTTATAATCCCATGTCTGTTTTTGCCATTCATTTTTTCCCATTTGATACTCTACGTATCTCGCCTGATCCTCTAGATTTTCTTGATCGTCTAATCTAATTGCTTTCTCCCTTGCCTGATAATTATCAATAATTTGCTCATAAATAAAAGGACTTAATAACAAGCCCAAAATAAGAATCCTCAAACTATATTGAATTTTCTTGAGTGGATTCGGGTAAAAAATAAGTATGATAAAGTAACCTAAGAATAAACTTGATATTCCCGATCGTTTAAATGCAAATAAAACATGAATAATTCCAGCAATTGTTAATACGATTAATATCCTTTTCAAAATAGTACTTTTAAAATCATAGAACATTATGGGAACCATCAACAGAATTGCTGAAACACATTTAGCCAAATTCACACCTGATCCACCAAAGTTAATTTCATTTTCAACTCCCTTATAAGATGCTGAACCAAGGTTGAAGATGTTGGAAATGATAAAATCTATTATGTAAATCCCCAACATAATAAGAATTGAAATAGAAATTCTTCGCATAAAAAAAGGCCTACCACCGTAATGTAATCCAAAGAGTAAATGAATAGTAGCCACAAAAAACTTGAAATACACATTAAATCCCACGAAATAATCTTTTCCGATTAACACACAAAACAAGATATAAAATAGAAAAATGAAGGTGACGATAGAAAGGTTGAACTTAATTGTGAAATAATTTAATAAAAAATAAAGACCAAATAGAATAATTAAAAATGCTCTAATCATTCCTATGTTTATCAACCCATCTGGCGTATAAGGAACTAAAACCGTGGCAAGAGCATTCAGAATTGGAAATAGAATAACAATATTCTCATCGGTTTTATCTGAAAAAAAACTGAATTTTGAACTTGAAATACTATTCATCAATTACGCATTGATTATAAAAGGTATCCAATATTTCCTTATTAATTTCTACTAACTTTTCGTAGTTTCCTAAATTGGCCAGTTCAATCTTTGAAATAGCTCTATTAATATCAAACCCTTTAAAATGAGTTGTTTTTATGAAATAAAGGTAGTACAAATAGGATTCTAATTGCGCCTCATGAATGGGATATATACGAGGGTTTGCATTCATTTTTTCAAGAATTTCAAAATATGCCAGTTTATTCTGAGGAGCTATTGCAAACGGTTTATAAAATGCTTCACCTGCTGAAACACATGGCACATTCATCATCATTGCCTCTACTCCGATTGTACTAGAGTAAGTAATAACATAATGAGAATTCAATACTAGTGAGTAGGAATTAATATCAGAATTGGAATCAATTAAAATAATAGTATCGGATAATAAGTGATTTACGATGTCACGAGTAAACTTAACAGCTGGGGTCGCCATTTTATATTCACCTGGATGCGCCCTGATATAAAGAGGGATTTCTTTCACGTTTTCTTTCCAGAAAGTAATAGTTTCAATCAACCAATTTTCCATGGAGCTAAAAAGAGAATTTCTACCTAAAACATACGTGTCAAAATTCATATTTGTAAAAAGTGTTACACCTTTTTTCAGTGTCAATTCACCTATTTCTGAATCGTGTAATTTAGTAGAATAAACCTCCCCTTTTTTAATTTTAAACAAAAATTCATGCAATTTATTTCTCTCTACTTCTGATAATTTGGAACCATACTTTTTCCATTCCGAAATAAAATCAAGATGTATAGCTATGCCATTTTTCTTGTAAATCCAGCTATTTGTGCCTATGAAACTTTCTTGTGTAATAAAATTTATTCCTTGTTTTTTGGCGAAATATATCATTGACTGGTCGAGATTTCCAGAGCCATTCATGGTCAATACTAAGTCTACCTTATTCGAAGACAAATAAAATTCTATACTTTTTGTAGCTTGAAGTGTTCCTAGTAAATACTTTTTATAAATTTTCAATTCATCATCAGTATCATAAAAGGTTCCTTGATAAAAATACCTTAAGACATTCACTTTAGTAATTTCACCTAAAGGAATTTGTTCTTTTGTTAGGTAGTTTAAACACTCTTCGATAGAAGAAAGAGAAGTAATTTTCTCTATTTCATCAGGATCTAATTTCTTCTTCTCTAAATAGTTGATTGGAACTTTTGTTTTTTCTTGAATATAGGAGTACCCCCAACTACATTCTGAACACATAAACGGAGTATCTTCTTGCGATTTACCAATTCTTTCTTTATTGCACGCATTGGTAAATCCTGTACAACATAAAAATTCAACTTTCCAATGTAAGGATTCTAAGTACTTTGCTATTATAAGTTGTCTTAACAAATAGGAACTTTCGGAACCCATTGTGAAAAAAAAGAGTGCTTTTTTTTGTTCGGATTTATTAGTTTCATTCGACAAAAAGGCATTCTCAAAAGACTTAGCATAAATTCGATAATTTAGATTTTCGTTTAGTTCTTTTTTTACGCCAAAAAATTTCACTATTTTATTGACAATAGGAACTATATATTTCAATACACCTATTTTATCAAACAGTAATAAAAAGCCAATAGAAAGGGCTTTTAATCGCTTTGTTTTTCTGAAAATATGCTGATGACTTGTACTCAACTGCCTACTATTTTCTTTTTGATGTTTTTTATGAAATAATAAGAAAGAACTAAGGAAAGTAAAAAGATAGGGAAATAATAAAAACCTAATTCATAAACTGAAAAACTTGTAATAGTTTTTATTATAGATTGATTAAAAAAATAAAGAGCTAGACTTATAGCAATTGTAATCAAGTATAATTTGACCGATTTATTGGTATTAAAGATACCCGAATTCTTTTTATTCAAATAGTAATATAAATAAAAGACACTTATATATTTTGAAATTGTTAAAACAACTGGTATTGTTTGATAATAGGTAGAAATAAAAATGGTCATCCCTATTATTTCAAAAATAGATTTACCGGCTATCAACCAAAACAAATGTTTCATTTCTGATTCAATAAACATGGTTCGGGTTAAAAAATTGAACATAAGTCCTGGCAAAAAACCTAATGTCAAAATCTGGTAAATGAACAAGGTCAACTCAACATCTGAGGTATCAAAAGCTCCTCTTCGATATAAAACAATTAAAATAAATGGACTCAAAAGCAAGCTCAAAATTTGAAAAAAAAATGCAGTTTCATTTAGTAAAGAATCAACTTTGTTTGAATATTTAAAGTACGTTTCTTTCGAAATCTGTTTCCTTTTATTTTGTTCAATATAGGATGTAGTTAAAACCGAAGATAAAAATGCCATTTTTGGTAATTCTGTCAGACTTTTCGAATAGTTTAAAGCACTTAAATAACCGGGCTGCAGGTATTTAAAACTTAACATTCTCTCCCAAAAGGAACTTAAATGATTCACTAAAGTTTGAAGACTTAAGGTGAATATTTTTTTATACATAGCTTTTAATTCATCCCAATTTGTTTTCCATTCTTGCAATTGAAAAAGAGGCCTTAAGGGAAGATGATGAATGGATACGAACAATAATGCACTTGCAATAGTAGAAACTAAAATACCATATGCAAATGCCAAAATATGGTTTTCATTAACAAAAACTATAATAACTATTATTCCCAAAAGCTCGGCAATTAGACTTACAACTATAAACTTCTTATACAAATTTTTAGCGTAAAGCAGGTGCTGAAGGCAAGAAACGATTGATCCAAAAATCTTACTAATAATGAGTATAAATGACAATTGTACAAACAAAGCTTGATCAGAGAAATTAACATCTAATTTATCAGCAACAATTGGCAATAGGAACCAATACAGGAATAAGACAAGAGATATTAAAACCGTTGAAATAAATGTAAATAACGATACAAATGTCTGCTTTGATGGTTCCTCTACATGTGATTTTGTTACAAGAATTTCACCTGCCCCGCCCGAAATCATACTTCCAATAATATTGGGTATAATTTGAGCAACCAACAATAAATCAACACGACCAGAAACACCTAAAAAATACGCCATTAGTAATTGCTTTAGGAAGTTACTCGACTTAATCAATACTTGGCCTGAAAAAAGTAGACCAATACTTTTCAATTGATTATTCAACCCTGCCTAAAATTTTGGAATAAAAAGAAAGGTCCTCAAATTGCTCCTTGACGGTTTTCAAATTTGGTTTATTTACAAATAAAAATTCAACTACTTGTTGATAAAACCCGGGTTTAAATAAGATATCCTTTGAATTTTCAATTGGAATTCCCTCCCATTCAAGTGAACCTATTTTTTGTTCAAATACACTTTCTAATGGCATTAATCGCAAGGATCTCAACCTCGTTTTTAATTCAATCGCCCACCTTCCTGATGAACTCCAATTTGCATGATAACTAAAGGGGATTGACCTTTCAGATATTCCTGACCCAACAAAAATTGAAGGATTATGCCACTCTAAGTTGTTAATCGCTGAAGAATGCATTACTTCAGGTTTACCAATTAAATGGAAAGCAGTGTCAATTACATGTGTAGAATTAACAAAAAACCAATTATTTAGTAGTTCTCTGGATTTATCTAATTTCTCAATTACATGTGACCATTCAGTAAAATCAAAATGCGCACTCGTTATCCCGCCATCCTCTTTGGCTAATTCAATTAATTTAAGAACAGAGCTGTAATTTCTTCTATTATATCCAATGTAGACATTAGAATTAATTTCCAAGGTTAACTTATACAAATCAGAGAATTGATCAATGGAAAAGGCTCCAGGTTTTTCTAAAAGTATATTTTGACAGTTTTGTTCAAATAAAATAGTCGCTATGGAAAAGGAACTTTCAATATCACTTGCAACAATAAAATGCGAAAAATTATTCAAAATATTTTTATTTTGCGTTAATCCTCCGTGAATAGCATCAAATCCAGTCTTTTCCTTAAATCGCAATGCACTTTCCGTTGAATTGCATAAATTAACAAAATCAACTTTTAAATCAGAAAGAATACGGGCATATTCTTGACCTATTATACCTGTTCCAATTATTAAAACCTTCATAAATGTTATGTCAACCAAATTTGCTCTGGATTCATTCTGTTAACCTCTTTATAATTTCCCTCAAGAGATTCAATAAATAAGCAATGTTCAAGATAAACATCTGTATAATTGGGAAGATCACACGTTGAATCCCCCAAAATATTTTTCCAAATGGTTGATGTAGTTTCTGTCACCATTAAAGGAGTGATTTCCATCTTCTCTGAATCCCATGAAAATTGCATAAAACCATTCGTTTTTTCATGAATTTCGACCTTTTTATCGTCAAAGGAAAGAGCTATCGATATTCCCTCAAAATTTCCATCTGTACAAATTAGTGTCGCTGTTCCTTTATTTGTAAAATTTAATTCAATACTTCCATTCGCCTCTAAATAGCCATTTCTTTTAGAAGGAAAAAAATTAACTACCTTACTTGAATCCACAGAATCACATGGGACATCAAATAAAAAATGAATTAAATCGACAAAGTGAAGCGAGTTGGATAATAGTCCCCAAGAGGCTCCCTCAACACTAATCTCAAAGTGATTAGCGTTGTAAGTGTGCTTTCTTAACCATTCATAGTGCGGAAACAACCTTCTAGGAAGATTAACGAAACACTGGCATTCTGATTTTTCAAGTATCTTTTTAAAATGAAAATATTGAAGTGAAATAGGGAAGATAATCTTCTCTAACAACAAATTTCTAACAAAATTTTTCTCTAGTAGAACCGTGGCAATTTCAAATCTTTGGCGCGAGTCAGTAGCAATGATTCCAAGATCAAAACTTACGTTCTCTGGTATTTCAGATGAGAAATTTAATTGATATAAATGGTTGTATTTTTTACTTAATTCTCTTGCGATTACAAGCATTTCAGCACTCTTATCAACAACCCAAATGTTAGATTGAATTCCCGTGAGGAAGATAGCCTCTAAATGCCGTATACCTAATTTTCCTACACCGATAATAATTACTGAACGCAAAACCTAACTTTTTTCGATAATTAAAAAAGTCCAGGGTTGAATTATATACGTATTCACTTGCATATCATTAAGTACAACCGTTAAGTTATCAGGTCTTTCACCAACAAAATTATCACTTGTATTGAATGCTTCTAAATTGAAATCTTTGTCCTCAATAAAATGAAATTTCTTGATACCATTCTTCACTAATAGCTGTTCAATATAGGCTTTGGAATATATATTGTGAAAATGAAAATTTAGTGGTTCTCCATCAGAATCAAATTCTTCTGGTTTATGTACTTGTTTAATCCTAAGAGTATGCTCACCTATTAATGCTCGTATAATAACTGTTCTTTTGGTAATTCGAATTAACTCCGCAAGTGGCGTTTCTATTGATGGTAAATGAAGTAAAACATTGTTGCAAATAGCCACGTCAACTTCATTATCATTCAAAGGAATATTAAAAATATCTCCTTCAAGAAACGACGTTGTCAACCTTAGATCATTTTTATTTTTTGGACTTAAAAATGCTTCTTTTGCTCTCTGAATATAATACGTTGTTCGATCAACACCCACATAGTGGAATTTCTTCGAAGATTGGTTATCAATGCTACGTAGATAATGCCCTCCACCGCAACCAATGTCACCAATCTTATCATTTTCTGCTAAATAAGGTTGAATTAATTTAGCAAGCGCCTTACTGGACTCCATTTCCGGCAATTCACCTATCGCACGCTTGAAGAACAAATCGCCATAGGCTTGTTCGTTATCCCATACTTTCCATGCTTCCATAATTTTTGTGTTTTAGTATTTGTTCTGCAAGGAACCAATCAAATTCTTCGTCAATATCAACGGATTCAAATGGACTCATTACATATTTTTTGATTGCAGAAAATTCATGAATTTCCTTGTTTTGAATACTTTCTGAATTTAGTATATATATCGCGCCGTTAAATTGATAAAAAGTAGGCGATTCTTGTCTATTACTTACTTGGCTTTGACTAAAAGGTTTGAGGTATTTAGATTGATCTTCTGCGTATAAATTGTAATATGGATTTGTTTTTGAATGAACCACAGAAACTACCATATCTATTTCATCAGAATATAAAGTCATTGCTTCTTCTAAATTCTTCTTGTTTCTCAGAGGAGAAGTAGGTTGCAAGTAAACAACGTTTTTAATTATACGATTACTTTTTTTAATTTCATTCAATATCAATGACCTCGCTGATGCTGAATCTCCCGAGTACTCTGGCTCCCGTAATGATGGTATATTCAGTCCATTTTTCTGTCCTATTAATTTAATGTCTGGGTCGTCAGTTGATAAACATATTATTTCAGGAGGAAATAGCTCTAGAGCTAAATCAACGGTATATTGTACCAACGGTTTTCCCAAGAGCAATTTTTTGTTTTTGCCAGGTATTCCTTTAGAACCCATTCTTGCTGGGATAATTACAAGTGACTCATTTAAATTTATCAATTCTCGTATTTTTTAACATCCGTCTGAGCCTTCTGGAAATCAGAGTGACTTCCGATATCTAGCCAATAATCATACAACGAATAGGAAATTACTTTTTTATCTTGTGCAATCAAATCATCTATAAACTCAGTTGCGAGGTAAGTTTGTCCTTTTGGGATTTTTTCTATCAATTCGGATTTAAACAAATAAATTCCGCCATTGGAAAAATAAGTATAGGTAGGTTTCTCACGGATTTGAATAATTCTATCATCCTCCATTTCAAAAATCCCATAAGGAACATCTACTTTATAAGGAATTCCAACCGCACTAAAGTCAGCATTTTTATTCAAAAAATCAATGAAATAATCTTCGTAATCGAGCGCAGTTAGTAAGTCTGAGTTTAATACAAGTGTATGTGGATGAGATATTGATTTTTTCAAACTAACCGATCCTATAGTACCTAAAGGTTGATTTTCCTCGATATAATTAATCGTAATTCCTTTCGATGAACCATCACCTAAGGCTTCCTGAATCAAATGTCCCAAATGATTAATCGAAATATGAATATTCGTTATTCCATAGGTAATTAATCCATCAATTATATATTCAATTATTGGCTTGTTACCCACCTTCAGTAAGGGTTTAGGGATATTTTCAGTAATTGGCAAGAGTCTCGTACCTCTGCCCCCGGCCATAATAACAACATCTAAGGGAAGTAATGCTTTTTTTAATCGAAAATTCAGGATATCTACAACTTCATTAACCTCATTGACAATTGGAATGATTTTGTAATTTTTATCACGATACTCCTTTGTTTTTTCGGTATTTATAGCACCAATCAGCAATGACTTTGGTCGGATGTTCATTATATCAGAAACTTCCGTGTTGATGTGTTTTCCTTGAATAAATCCTCTTCGCACATCTCCATCTGTTATGCTGCCAATTAATTTAAAGTCATCATCAACAACAAATAAAATTGCATCCACAGCTAAAGTATCAAGACGTTGGATTGCTTCTTGTAAAGTAGCTTTTTTATGAATTAAATGATACTTCATTTCAGATCAGTAATTGCTTTATTTTATCTGCTATCAGGTTTACTCCATTATTTCGTTCATAGATATTTGCCCCATGAAAATCTTGATTTTTATACTTTTTAACGTGAGATAAAATTTCAGTTGTATTGAACGGTAGATGAATAACGTTGTCCCCTGTAACCCTTCCCATTTGTCGACAACCAAGATTCAAAACATATTTTTGAAATGACGCTGCCTCTAAAATGGCACTCGAACTATTTCCAATGACCAGTCGAGAATACTTAATACAAGTAAAAAAAGACTGTGTGCCGAAATGTTCAATCAACTTGATCGTTGGGTTTGACTTATTTACTTCCTTCCACATTTCGCGGTAAATACTTCCATTGGTATCTGAATTTGGTAATGAAACAACTACTTGATATTCCTTACTCAATTCCAAGGAAACCTCTTGTAGAACCTCAGCATGCAGGATATTTGCAGAAAAATTTTTAGTTTCTGGATGAACAATAAAAAAAAGAGTAGGAATTGCTAAATCAATGTCCCACTTCAACCTAAATTCTTCGAGATTCAGCAAACGTATCTTTTTCAAATTTTCAAGTCCTATGGCACCAATTACACAAGTAGTATCATTTTTCCCAAGTAATTCATGTATTCGTTTGGCGTATTCCTCAATACTGACAAAATGCAATTCTGCAGCTAATGATATTTGATGGCGATATATCTCATCAATTGCACCCAATGTTTTCTCCCCGGCATGTAAATGGGCAAATTTGACTTGGTAAGGAATTCCAGCCTGAACAGCTGCTGCCATTTCATATCGATCACCTAAAACAAGAACACAGTCAAACTGATTTTCATTCCAAAATGAGACGAATTCCTTGAGCACATTGGCGTAGTTATCTGCAATTCCATGAGGAGAATCATTGATATAGGTAGAATAAATACGATGTTTTACTTCAAAACCTTCGTATTCAATTTCTTCTATTGTATTTCCAGATGAAGCCAATAGATGGTGGCCAAATGCAATTATTTCAAATGAAATTTCAGTATCATTTTTCCAGATATCCAATAATGGTCTATAAATTCCAAAATCAGCCCGAGAACTTGTTAAGACTCCAATTTTCATTCTAAATCTTCCCATTTTAACTGCTCACCTGCCAATAGTTTTCGAACCAATTTTTTATGTAAAACTAAATTAATATTCATTGGAGAAATACCATCTCCCGGTCTTTTCATTTCTAAATCATCCATAGAAAGATAATGTCCTTCTAAAATATTTTTTTTAACATGGATACTTTTTCGTGCAATGAACTTGTTTTTACTTTCAGAAATTGACGGCTCTTTTATCCCTGAACCAGCTATTATACTCTCCGTATTTCTGATAGCTTGAACAAAATTCTTCAATTCAATAGGTGTTAACGAGGCTTTGTGATCAGGACCAGGTAAATTTGTATCAAGTGTAAAATGCTTTTCAATTACGGAAGCACCCAATGCAACAGCTGCTACGGCAACTTCAAATCCTGTAGTATGATCAGAGTAACCATATTTAACCCCTAAAACATCTTTAAATTGAAGCATGGCTCTCAGATTAACATCCTTTAGAGGAGTTGGATATTCAGTATTACAATGTAAAACCGTCAAATCAACTTGAGGTAGCCCTTCCTTTTTAAGGACCTCTGCGGCTGCAATAACCTCATCTAATGATGCCATGCCTGTTGATAAAATAACTCGTTTTCTCTTGGAAGCAATTCGCTGTAAAAAGGGTTTATTTGTAATTTCACCAGAAGGTATTTTTATGAAAGGAATACCTACTTGGCATAAAAAATCTAATGCCTCGTCATCAAAAGGTGTAGAACAAAACAAAATACCTAATTCTTCAGAATATTTTTTCAATTTAAAATGCCAATCATAAGGTAACTCTAACCTTTTAAGCATTTCATATTGATTGGACTCTTTTCCTGTACTATTTTCTTTTTGATATTGAGCTAATTCAGCATACTGGCTAACTAATTTATCTGCTGAAAAAGTCTGAAATTTCACAACATCTGCCCCAGCTTCTGCTGCTACTTTTATTAGTTCTTTAGCCATTTGAAAATCGCCATTATGGTTAACCCCAGCTTCTGCAATGATCATTGTCTTGTTGCTCATCTGGCGGGATTTCCTTTAATAACTGAATTATCCGGAACATTAGTAACTACAACTGCTCCGGCACCAATGATACAATTCTTACCAATTTTTAATCCTGGGAGCACGGTTGCATTTGCGCCAATCAAGGTGAAATCACCGACCGTCACATTGCCACTTAGAACCGCCCCAGGGGCAATATGAACAAAATCGCCTATGGTACACTCGTGCTCAATAACTGCACGCGAATTTACTATAACACCCTCTCCAATAGCGCATTGTGGTTGTACAACAGCTCCAGCATTCACGATAATTCCTTTATTACTTATGATTGATCGAACAACCGAAGTAGTATCAATAATTGAGAAAAAGGAGACTTTATTTTTCAACTTATCCGTGATTTTTTTACGAAGGATGTTATCCCCAATTGCAATAAATACAGAGTCGTGAACAGAAAATTCAAAAGCATCTTCATTCCCTAAAAATGAAAGTTGATAAGGGTTTTTTTCTTTTTGAGTCTGTTCAAAATAACCGTAAAATTGAAGTTTCATTGTATTTAAGGCTTCAATAATTGGAAAGCTATGACCTGAATAACCAATAAGAAATCTCCTTTCAACCATTCTATTAATTTCGTACGCTACTTGGAATATTCACAATTCGCTCGTACAATTTCATTGCATTAACTTGTTGATCCCTTTGACATTCTTTGTACATTGGCAACAAATACGAAAGAGTCCAAATAGGTCGACACATAACCCCATTCTGATTCGCCTCCTCAAGGAAAGCATTTCTATTTTCGAAATTTTCAAACTCAATGCAACTCAACCAATAATTTGCTTGTGTATTTTTCATTTCTGTTCTAAAAACCGGGGTGCTTTGAAAGAAATCTTTATAAATTTCAGCTAACTCTCTCTTTTTCCCAAGAAAACTATCTAATTGCTCTAGCTGAGCGCAAATTAACGCTGCATTAATATTTGGCATTCTAAAATTGTAACCAATTTCATCGTGGAAAAACTCAAACTGATGAGGTGATTTAGCTGTGGTTGTTAGATGTTTAGCTCTAATTGCTAATTCTTTATTATTTGTGACAATCACTCCACCACCACCAGAAGTTACAATTTTATTACCGTTAAAAGAAAAAACAGCAAGTTCACCAAACGAACCTATTTTTTGATCCTTGTATTTACTACCCAAAGCTTCTGCAGCATCTTCGACTAAAGGAATTGACCATTCTTTACAAATAGTTAAAATTTCATCAATTCGGCATGGAAAACCAAAGGTATGCATCGGAAGACATGCTGAAATTCTTCTACCCGTAACCTTATTAAAACACTGATTCAGTCTTACCTCAGCATATCTTTCTAAAAAATCACTTAAACTTTTAGGAGACATTCCCATGGTATCATAATCAACATCAATATACACAGGAGTTCCACCTGCAAAATGAATTGAATTTGATGTAGCAATAAAACTCAATGCCTGTGTTATCACTTCATCACCCTGTTGAACACCCACTAATTGAAGAGCAATCTGCAATCCTGCAGTACCATTTACTACTGCAACTGCGTACTGGGTACCACTATACTTTACTATATCTTTTTCAAAACGATCAACGAAAGGACCCACACTCGAAACAAAAGTACTATCGATACATTCATTTAGAAATTCTTTCTCCTTACCACCAAAATACGGTTGATGCAACGTTATGTTATTCTGATTAGGAAACAACTGTCGAATGAAAGAAATAATTTCTTGATTATTCATTACATTTTTTGATCCAAATTCTTTCCAAGGTCTTCGTGGTGAAACTCGGGAATGATTTCTCGAAATGCATTAACAATTTCCACTTTGCTCCAATTGCCTGTTAGTTTCCATCCTTCAAATTTCAATCTGAATGCCTCAATTTTATCACTATCATCTGCAAAATCATTCTTGATTATTCCAAGTGAAGTGAATCGAGTTAAATCAAGAATTTCTCCTTCTGAATAAAATTCTTCCTCTTCCTTCTCCCCTGTTGTATCTGAGTTTGTATATAAACAAGGCCATTTTTTTTGAGGAATAAGTTCCTCTATTCTCAAACGAGCTTCTTCCTCACTCCCACAAAAAACAGGTTCAATACTCATAGATTCCAAATACCTAAGGGTAATATCAGTGAAGGATGTTAATGTAAATCGCTCATGAATCTTTGGAAAGAAAATATCTCTATTCTGTCCAAACAAAGCAGACATAAGGCAAAGTTCTCCTGATTCCTGTGGTGATACAAAGTAACGTTTCACATCATTTGGAGCAACCAATGGCTGACGTTTTTGTATTCTCTGATTATATCCATGCAATAAAGATCCATCTGAAAAAGCAACATTCGCAAAACGAGCAGTCGAAATAGCAATGGAATTACTTTTACTAAAAAGAAATTTTTCCATAATTCTTTTTGAAGCCCCCATCAAATTAACAGGATTAGCTGCTTTATCGGTAGAAACGGCAAAGTATTTTTCAGTTCCTTTTTCTATGGATTGAATAATTGTCTTTTCCGTGTTAAAAACATTTACATCAATCATCCTCATGAGCGTATAAATATCTTTTTCACTTCTTACATGTTTTAAAGCTGAAAGATTTAAGACGTAATCAAATTTCTGCTGATTCTTACTGTATAAATCATAAATTTCTGATCCAATATCAAGGGCAAAAGTTCTGAAATCTCCTTTAATATAACCATACGAACTTCGAATATCTCGAACAAGTTCAACAAGGTTGTTTTCACTTATATCAACAACATGTAATCGCCTCGGATTTCGTTTAAAAATTTCTTTTACAACTGCATTTCCAATTGATCCTGCGCCACCTAAAACCAAAAAGGAACTTGATTCAACAATGGTACAAATTTCATATTCATATTTAGTAATATCTTGACTGAATAGAGGTTCAAATCTGCCGATAAGTTTTAGAATATCCAAAGTCTTTTAATTTCTGTTATTCCAATACCAAGTTACCGTTTCTGCTAATCCTTCTTTTAAACTATGTGAAGGCCGGTAGTTAAGTAATTTTTTCGCCTTTTCAATAGAGGCAAGAGAATGAGGAATATCACCTTTTCTAAAATCCCCATGAATACATTTAATTGGACTTACTGCATCATTAAATTTAACAAGATTTGACTTGATTTCTTGGAATAATTCATTCAAGGTTGAACTTTCACCAAACGCAACATTATAAACCTCATTTATAGCCTCAGCTTGTACTGTAAACATAGCTAATTTATTGATTTGTATCACATTATCTACATATGTAAAATCTCTTGAAAATGATCCATCACCATTTATTATTGGAGATTCTTTTCTTAGGAGAGAATCAACAAATTTTGGAATTACCGCTGCGTAGGCACCTGCAGGATCTTGTCTCCTTCCGAAAACATTAAAATACCTTAAACCAATACACTCCATTCCATACGTTTTGGCAAAAACATCCGCATATAATTCTCCAACATATTTGGTTATAGCATACGGTGACAAAGGTTTTCCTATAATATCTTCAACCTTGGGTAAAGATTCAGAATCCCCGTATGTTGATGAACTAGCCGCATAAACAAATCTCTTAACACCAGCATCTCTCGTAGCTACAATCATATTAAGAAATCCATTAACATTAATATCATTTGTTGTAATGGGATCTGCAATAGATCTTGGGACAGAGCCTAAGGCCGCAAGATGCAAAACCACATCTATATTAGCTACAGATTTTCTACAATCTTCAATATTTCGAATATCTCCTTCAATAAGATGAAACGAAGGAGATTTTAAAAGTTCTTTAATATTACTTCTACGTCCGGTTATAAAATTATCTAGACAAATAACATCGTGTCCTTCTTGGATCAGATTTTCACACGTATTGGAGCCAATAAATCCAGCACCTCCGGTAACTAAAATTCTTTTTTTCATTTTGCAGTAGTGTATAGCTTCGCTGAACGTCACTCACACGTATAGACGTGCGACAACGTTGTTTAAAGGATTAATTATTTTATTTTTCGAACATAACTTTTGGGTACATGTACCACGAATCGCTGCTCGATACTTTCTATTTCAACAATTAGTTTATGTGTACGACTAACTTCCAAAGAGGTTGCAATAAGCCCTTGAAAAGGACCTCTAATCACCTCTACTTTATCACCTTGTTGGAAATTCAAATAGTCCTCTTTCTCAAATTCAAGATTTTCTTGTAATAAGATCCGTAAATTTTGAATTTCGTAGGTACGAACTTTTGCAGGTTTACCCAAATAATAAAGCAATGAATGAAATCCAATAACACTGTATAAAACTTTCAAGTCATCTTCTTTACAATAAATAAATAAGGTAGAAGATATTAATGGAACTTCAACTTTCTTTTTTCTATCGCTCCATTGTTTAATCGTTATAACCAGTGGTAGATAAACCTCTAAGCCGAGAAATTCAAGACGTTCATAGACTTTTTTTTCAGCTCTTGAATTTGTTTTAACTACATACCAGTTTGATTCGGAATCTTTGCTACTCACTTATTCTAATTTATTCTCTGAATAATACAAGCAAAGATATTAATTTAGCAAGGTTTAAAAGTAAAACTCATGTTAAAAAATCACGTTAATTATAAGGCTATTTTCTTATTCATATTGCTATCGTTTTCTTTTTCTTCTTGTTATAAAGGAAAAGATGTCGATTTAGTGATTCATAATGCTAAAATCAATACCATGAATAACAAAAATGAGATTGTGGAAGCAATTGCTGTTAAAGATGGGAAAATAGTCGAAATAGGTCCAAACCAGCAAATATTGAATAAATACAATGCAGATAAAATCATTGATGCGCAAGGCAAAGAAGTTTTTCCTGGATTTACTGATGCTCACGGGCACATACTTTCCTATCTAAAACAAAAACTGAGTGTCGACTTGGTAGGTAGTAAATCTTATCAGGATATGATTTCTCGCATTGAAAAATACCAAACAATCAAGAAACGAAAAATCATTGTTGGAAGAGGTTGGGATCAATCGTTGTGGGGAACAAAGGAATTACCGACTAATGAAATTCTTAACAAAGCATTTCCTTCAACACCGATTTGCTTATACCGAATTGATGGTCATGCTGCTTTG
>JBIKQS010000133.1:0-6301 GCA_044349575.1 Crocinitomicaceae bacterium | reverse complement strand
GGGCGATTAACATGATTTCCATGTTCATCCAGTTTCTGAAGCATGTGAGCTGGATTGTATGCGTCTTTATCTTTAGATTTATATATATCTAATGTTGTTTCACGTACAATTGAGTGTCGACCCATCACTGTGTGATGAATTTGCGTTGCAGCAATTTTATACGTTTCACCTGTTGCTTCGATTTTTCCAGAATTTGAATATTCCATCAAACCATTTGCAACCGACACAAAAGCAAATGCATTTGCACCAATTGCTTTTGGATTACCCTTATCATCAGTAACATGACCTCCGTACTCTTTAGTTTGGAATGCTGCTTTACCAATCTTCTCGCCATTAGCACCACGACCGTAACCTAATGCTACCCCAACAGTGCCAGGAGCTTGTCCCGGAAGAGGATAAACGGGTAAAGATACAGATGAACCATTAACCGTTAATTTTGCTAATGATAAACCATTTTCTTGGTCGTATGTTTTTACAAATTTATACGAATCCATTTCAGATGGATTCATAGTAATATAATTATCCCACGTTACCTTAGTAACCGCATCTGGCAATTCTTGAAGCCAAGGATTTGCAGCTTGAGCACCTGTGCCAATCGCATTTTTCTGATACAATACTACTTCTAAACCACTTGCTTTTGCTACGACTGGAATTGAAACTTCTTTGAAGGCAGAAGCTGTTGAAGAAGTAGATTCAGTTTTTACATCGTCTTTCTTCTCCTCTTTAATAGCATTTTCCTTAGTTTCTATCTTAACAGTAGAAACGGTCGCTAAAGCAACAGTTCCATCAATACAACTATTGTGAACAGCCATATTCCAGCTAGTTGCGAAATCTGCATCTTCTGCTTTTATAACTGATTCTTTCCAATTAGTTTGAATATAATCAAAAGCTACGGTAGAATTTTTTCCAGAACGCTTACCTGAACCAGACCAAACAATTAAATTCTCTAATAATGACGCAGTGTCAAAAAGAGGTCTAATCGTTGGTTGAGCCAATGCATAATGAGAACCTACTGGATTATAATCAGACCAAGACTCCAACGCATGACTTTCTGCACAAACAATTTTACACTTGGAAGCTGTTTCATCCATGTGCGTAGAAATACAAATTGTATTTTTTATTTTTGATAATCCTTCGCCAAACTGTTTTCCATTTGGTAAAGAATAAACAGGATTTGTTCCCGCTATGATTAATGTATCAACCCCTTGACCTGAAATTACATTTTTTATTAATGAGGATACTTTTGCATCATCACCATCAAATAATTTCACCGGCTTAGTCAAATCTATAGTAACTCCATAAGAACCCAATAAATTATTCAATTTATTAGTTAACAACTGAATTGACTTATTATTCGATCCGGCAACCACAAGAGATTCTCCACGGCTTGCTTTTAATGCCGCAACCGCTTCGTCTGCAACTGACTTTGCCTGTTTAGACAACTCAGAAGATTGAGAAACATTACCTCCAAAAGCTTTTATAAGATATGCAAGTACATTTGCTTCTTCAGATGGTTTAATCATCCCTCTGTAATCAGCATTTGTACCCGAGATAGACATCATCGACTCAAACTGAAAATGCTTAGACATCCATGCATTGTCTGGATTTCTATTTAAACCATATTGTGTTTGGTAAATGTTCGATAATAACCAAGTTCCAAGAAAATCAGCACCAACAGAAACTATTGTCTTAGCCTTACTAAAATCAATAGAAGGAATAATTGCTTGTCCAAAATTATCTTGGTTAGCAGAACGAATAGCTCTGTACGAAACAGCATCATATTGAATATGCTCAAGCTTTCCTTCACCTAATTTTGAAGATAACGCTGAAATTGCCTTTTGAACTGATGGACTTATTACAGTACCTGTTAGCAAAACTGTTTTTGAAGAGGAAGACAACGCTTTAGAAACTTCTAAATCAACATTCTTCCAAGAAGAAGAAGCTTTGGCAATTTGTGGACTTTGCAACCTTGAACCGTCATATAATCCTAAAACAGAAGCAATAATCTGCGGATTAGTTCCTCCTTTTGTAAATCCAAAATCCTTGTTACCTTTAATATAAATTGGTCGCCCCTCTCTCGTTTTTACTAAAATACTTGCGTATGAATTTCCATCATAATACGTTGAAGCATACCACGTTGGCATACCCGGCGTAACATTCTCTGGTTTGTTAACATATGGAACTGCCTTCGTTACAGGTGCTTCACAAGCAGCAACAGTAGCAGCAGCAACAGAAAATCCTAAAAACTTTAGAAAATCTCTTCTTGCTGTAGATTTTTCAGCCAATTTGTCATCAGAGAGAAACTCTTCTACTGACATTTCAGTAGGAAATTCTTGTTCTCTAGATTTTAAGAACTCTGGTGTTTCTTTTAGTTCTTCTAATCCTTTCCAATATTTTCTTGTCATCTTCATTCTATATTTACAGGAACGCTGTTTCTAATTTTAATAATGGCATTTTGCACACTCCCAACCCCCAAGTTCACTCACAGTAACCTTGTTGTCTTTCAAGTATTTCTTGTACAGAGATTTATCGTTATTCAATAATCTTCTGTGAATTTCGTTGTAGTAACCGTCTTTCTTATCTGACAAAGGTCCTTTGGAAATTTCTTTTTTATCGTGACATTCGATACACCAACCCATTGTTAATGTTGCCTTTGTTAATTTAACATTTCCTTCTACTTTATTCAACTCTGAGACAGGTTGAACTTTAGGAGTTTCTTTCATTTTAGTCATGTCACCATGACATTGTTTACAATCAATTCCACCAACAACAACGTGTTGAGAGTGATTAAAATAAACATGATCAGGTAAAACGTGTACCTTGTTCCAAACAATTGGTTTTGGTGTGTTTTTATATTCACCATTTACAAATCCAGCAGCAGCATAAATCTTTTGAATCTCAGCTGCAAATGGTTTACCCTCACCGTTAATTTGTTTGTGACAGTTCATACAAACATTTACTGATGGAATTCCTGCTGATTTAGATTTGGTTACTGAACTGTGACAATACTTACAATCAATTCCATTAACTCCAGCATGCACGCTGTGAGGAAACTTGATTGGTTGTGATGGCTGGTAGGCTTCAGTTACGCCTATTCTAAACAGTCCTTGGAAAATAATAACAACAACAGAAATAACAAGGACTAAAGTAGCCAACCCAACTTGTAATCTGTATTTCCAAGCAATTGATTTTAATTCAGATAAATAGGTTTCGTGTTCTTTAACTGGTTTACCTTCACTTTCTCTAACCGCATTATTTAATTGTCTTCTTACCCCACCAACAGCTAGGATTACGGTAATAAAAATGACGCCAAGTAGGATCCATGTCCAAGATCCACCTTCAGACTTATCAGAAGTATCATTAGCTGAAGGATCATTTTGAGATTTGTCCGCAGGACCAGCTGCACTCGGCTCTGGTTGAGCATCCACATAATCTAAAATTCCATCTATTTCTTCTTTCTTCAGTTCAGGAAAAGCAGACATAGCCGTAGGTTTAACTGCTGAAACCTGAGCTGCGTATGGATCTGTTGCAGCTGCATTTTGCCAGTTATTAACCCACGTATAAATCGAACCCTCTTTTGCTCCACCAGCAGCCCATTTATCACGTGCTTTAAATAATTTAGGCCCCGTTCCATCCTTATGTGGTTGATGACAACTAGCACACTTTGCTTTAAACAAACCAGCTCCATCTACTTTAGCTTTTGCACCAGCAGCATCTTGAGCATTTGATACAAAAGAAACTAAGGTTATCATTGCGAGTGCAACAAAACCATTACTCCAATAATTTAATCTTCTAAGCATCTGATTTATAGATAATTTCTCCAATTTCAACTTATTTTACTCTGCAATAACGCATCAAAAAACATTATACAGCGATGGCAAAATTATAAGATTGTTCTAATTTTATGACAATTTTATGACAATTTTCATCTTTTTTTCGGCAATTTAAAATCATTCTAAATAAGAAAAGAAAATTGAAAATAAGAAATGAGATGATTTAGAATATTTTATTAATATCTTTGTGTAAATATTGGTTAAGTATGATTAAGGTTTTATTCGTGATTTTTATCCTTTGTTTTTCACACAGTGTTATTGGTCAAACAAAGGTGATTGCAGATAGCAGAATTTTAGGATTGGTTGGTGGAAAATCAGGCGGCTCTTACATGGGTTTTCGTTTACATGTTTCATTTGATTCAGAAAAAACAGTTATTGACAATCAGCGAAAAAGCTTTATTTCTCAATATCCAGGAATTGATACTTATGTTACGTATAGAACCCCCTATTTCTATTTTGATGCGGGTGATTTCAGGACGAAAGCTGAAGCTGATGAGATTCATAAAAAATTAATTAAGAAATACCCACTTTCAACCGTCGTTAAACAAGCCATTAATCTTCCTAGAATTGATTAATTGCACCATGACGTCATTAATCTACTCAAATGTTGCGTAAGAAAAAGTTTTCTCAAGCTTCAAAAGCTACTCCCTCAACTACTTCAATTCCTTACGACAAATTACTAGTCAAACTCTTTTCAAATCACAGTTCAAAAGCCCTATCCCACAAACAAATCTGTACCTTATTAAAGGTAAAAGAAGGTGCGCAACGCAAACTGGTTTTTGACAAACTAATCGAATTAACGAGAAAGGGAGTGGTTAAAAGAATTGGTCATTCGGAATTTAGTCTGACCAAAAACGAAAATCTCGTACATGGATCATTGAGTATTGTGAATAGCGGTGTTGGGTTTGTGTCCATTTCAAAAGAAGGAAAAGACATTTTTATTTCACCACCCAATATGGGTAATGCCATGGATGGTGATCAGGTTGAAGTTAGGATTTTAAAATCAGGTGGAAAACGAATAGAAGGAGAAATCACGCAAGTTATCGCCCGAGAAAGAACGCATATTGTGGGGCGTATAAGATACAATACCAAACAACCACGATTAATACCGGACAATCCAAAATTAGGTGCTGAAATTTTACTGGATGAAGACTTCTTGCAGGGCGCTCAGCACGGAGATCGAGTAATTGCTAAAATTGTAGGCTGGCCCGCTCAAGGAAAATTATGGGGCGAAGTTGTAGAAACACTTTCGGGATTAACAGATCACGATTCTGAAATGTTATCCATTTTGTGTTACAATGGAATATCTTTTGAATTCCCTCAAGAAGTGCTACAAGAAGCTCAAAATATTATTACCGAAATCACAGATGATGAAGTTAAAAATCGCCGTGACTTCAAACAAATTTTAACATTTACTATTGACCCTGCTGATGCAAAAGATTTTGATGATGCTTTATCTTTTCACCCATTAGAAAATGGGAATATAGAAGTTGGAATCCACATTGCAGATGTTGGACATTACGTTAAGTATGGAGGCCCCTTGGATAAAGAGGCACAGAAAAGAGGGAATTCAGTTTATTTAGCCGATCGTGTAATACCAATGCTTCCAGAGCAACTTTCCAATATTGCTTGTTCACTCAGACCTAATGAGGATAAATATTGTTTTTCTGTTGTGTTGGAGTTTGATAAATCATTTGACATTGTAAATGAATGGTTTGGTAAAACAAGAATATACTCAGACCATAGATTTACGTACGAAGAAGCGCAAGAAATTATTGAAAACAACGAAGGTAAATACAGCCAAGAAATCTTAATCTTGGATAAAATTGCTAAGCATTATCGCTCAAAAAGACTTGTAAAAGGGGCGCTAGATATAGAATCAGAAGAAGTTCGGTTTCGCTTTGATAAAAATGGAGAACCTAGTGAGGTAATGATAAAAAGATCCAAGGATGCACATAAATTAATTGAAGAGTTCATGCTCCTTGCTAATAAAAAAGTGGCTGAATTTATAGGAAAACCTAGAAAAAACCATATTGTACCAACTTCTGTATATAGAGTTCATGATTTACCGGATCCAGCTAAAATTGATCAGTTAAAAGTCTTTCTTGATAAGTTTGGCCTCACGCTCAATTCATTTGAACCTAAACATATTGCCAAAAATTTAAATGCTCTTTTTGATAAAATAAAGGGAAATGCAGAATCTGGATTCATACAGTCACTCGCAATTCGTACTATGGCAAAAGCAGCATATGATATAGAAAACATTGGGCATTACGGATTATCATTCGAATACTACAGTCATTTCACCTCTCCCATTAGAAGATATGCTGATTTAGTAATCCATCGAATTTTACAAGAAGAATTAACATCCAAAAAACATTTGATTTCCGGCGAAAAATTACAAGATGTTTGTAAGCATATATCCAAAATGGAACGAAAAGCCGCTGATGCCGAAAGAGAATCAGCAA
>JBIKQS010000011.1:0-19703 GCA_044349575.1 Crocinitomicaceae bacterium | reverse complement strand
GAGTCCATTATTATTAAAAAGGTTCCACCTTCAGTATCTACTGGAAGTGTCCCGATAATAACCCAATAATTATCTATTAAATAAATTTCGTAGGGTCGCTGTTGGACTATATTTTTTTTTCCATAAATACGGAAAAGGATGAGTTCAACTATGTTTATTGCCGTTAAACTGTCCTTTATCGGTTCTGTCTTATTCTCTATAATAGTATGTTGAGATTTGTCAGTAAGTGCTGATTTTAGTTCTTGCTCAGCATATGATTTTCCAAGAATTGTTCTCTTTTCAATTGACTGTCCGCAAGCGTTTAAAGTAATAGACAAAAGTGTTAAAAAGAACGCTGTTTTTATATTTTTCATATGTCTATAGTGGCGTTTTTTATCTTGCTGTAATTGTATAGGTAAAACTGTCGTTCTCATATTTTTTGCCTTTTTTCAATTTGAAAGCTACTGCAAAGTCAGTACTTTTTTCTTCATAAAAGCCTTTTTTTTGAAGTGATTTAACGATATCGTCGTTATTTAATTGTTTGATGTCGTTACTAAGAAGACGAAGAAAGTTGACTATCGCTAATGAATCGTCCTGCAAATCAAAAACCACAGAACAAGTAAAGGATGTAATAATGTTTTTTTCGGTTGTAATGTGCAACGATGGAAGCCAATCATCGTCATTGTAAATAATAAGCGGTTCTCCTAAATACAAAAAAGCATCCTGTCCTGTTGAGTCCAAATTGCCGTCAACGTCGTCCAATACTGCCCAATTCCAGTCAATAATTTTGTCGCTAACCTTGTAGTTTTCACCAAGTGAAATTTTGTAAGTGTCACATTTATAGTCAACCAATACAGGTTTTATATGTGGTGCGAAACACACACTTTTATGTCCACTCGTTTCAATTGTTGTCTGTTGTTCTTTCTGACCGTAAGTAGTTAAAAAAGACAGAATGAAAATTGTCATTATGAGTTTATGAATCATGCTACTGTTTTTGGAACACGTCCAAGCGGCACGTATGTAAATACCGTTTTTAAGGCAGGTAGTTTTTTGGGTAATCATTATTTTCGTCTTGAGCTCCAATTTATAAAAGGTAATGTCCTTGTTCCATTCATATTTATAAGTCCAATTTGAAATCCAAAAAGTTCATCAGTTTTATTTAACAAACCGATTTGAAGTCCGCGAGTTTTACTTGCTTTATTGAATAGCCCAAGGATTACTCCATTATTCTCGTCATTTGCATTAACAAGTCCAAGCTGTACACCATTTGATTTATTCAGATCAAAATTAAATAGACCTACTTTTACTCCATTACAATAAAATGTAGTGTTAATTGTCGGAGAAATTGACAAGCCATTCATTTTTCCATTTAAAAGAGTTAACCCAATGGATAGTCCATTTATCTTATGCTTGTCATGTTTTGTATAGCCAGCATCGTCCAACCCCAAAAAAGGAGTGGCCCAACCCGAGCCTAAAATCTCGAAATTCAGCCCATTAAAATTTTGAATCAGTTGAGCTTCTGGCCTATTCCAAAGACCAATTGCAATCCCATTAATTTTTGTCGCTTTTGTCGGGGTAAAACAAATTATATTTCTAGTCAACGAAGTGTCTTGTCCTAACAAATTGATCGAAACAAATAGATTCAATAGGAATCCAAAAATTGTCATTTTTACTGTCATTTTATTATTGGGCATACATTTCTGGATTGTAGCGAGGTTGTGAAGTTAGAAATGAATCATTTTCCTTAAAAATCAAAAGTGAATTTACTAAAAATTCGCAATCTTGCAAAACACCTGTAAGAAGTTGTTTTTGTTTCATTTCAATATCTAAATTCTTCAAATTCCAAATAATAAAAAAACAAGGTTTCTAACCTGAATTGTAAAATTTGAACGTATTTTAAATAGAAATTATATTCAAAATCAAGACCTTCTTTTATTAATCTTTGTAAATAATTCAACTCTTTTAATTTGTAATTTTCCCAGGATTCTTGAGATGAAATTAAATCATCATAATCTTTATCTTTTAATGTTGTTTTTAGCTTTGTGAAGTACTTGTTGTTTAAACTGTCGTACATGATACATGCTGATTTTAGTACATCTAATGAAATTTGTAGATCTTCTTTAGAAAATTTTCTTCTAAAATGTTCTATTTTAAAAGTGTCAACCGCAAATTCTGATGCTATTCCTTTTATTTCTGGATTCATCTCGTTTCGTTCAACATATTCTACTAGATCCTTAATTCGTTTTTGTCTTTCCGGCGAATCAAAATTTTCAAGTTTATAAGTTTGAGCACTACAAAGTGTTGTAGATAAACCCAGAAATAATAGTAATTTGCTTGCTGTTTTTTTCATCGTTTTTCTATTCGGTAGTTAATTTGTTTTTGTTCTAAAAACCGGATCAAGTCAAATGCTTTTGGGTTGATTAAATTTCTTGGTATGATTTTTCCGTTTTCAATAGCTTCACGAGTTACATTGAAATGATACTCTTTTTCGGCTTTTATTTGACAATCATAAACCTTGAATGTATATTCCACCCTACTCATACCTAATTTTGGTTTGAGAATAATCAATTTTATCTGATTAAATGGAATTGTTGTTTCTTGCTCGTTGAAACAAATAATTAATTCATTTTCATTGATTTGAATTTCTCCTTTGAAGATTATTCCATCAATAACTTTATCAATGAATACAAAACTGAGAATACAAAAGATTCCATATAATAAAAATGCTGTTATGATTTCGGGAATGAACATCAGAAATAATGGAAATAAAGCAGGAATCAATATGGGTATTCCGATGTAATAAATCCACCGAATTTTTTTGTCATATTTTGCTTCAACGATGCCTATTTTCATGGTTATCAATTACTTGTAAGGTTTCAACTACTGGCGATGGAGCCGATTTAAATTTTGTTTTTTTTGCGATTCCTGATCTTTTAGATTTCACTTATTAGTTTTTCCGAAAAAAGATTCCGTCTGTTGTGCGAGACTTATTTTAGCGAAAGTAATTAATCCTCGTTTCTTTTTCTACCTGGTTTTGTGATTTTTCGATGATGCGTTCTATTAATTTGATTTCATGTCCGTCAAGATTAAATGACATATAAAAATATTCAATTGTCAAAAATAATTTTCCGTCCCTAAAGATTTCTTTTTTTATAATTACACCGTCTTTAATTGTGTTTTCAGTGTACTCGCTGCTTGGAAGGTATTCTTTAGAATAAACTCCATCGATTATCCATCTTAAAGGTTTATGGATTTTGACTAATTCTAATGAACCTTTGTTGTAGATATATTCTTTCTCATAATAATTATAATAGACTGTGTCCTTTCCCGTTGAAAACTTGTAAAGTCGAGAATCTGCATTCTGAATCTTTATTTGAACAGGACTATTATCAGATGGAATGTTTAAATCAATTTCTGGTCGAAAATCATATTTCAAAGAAACTAACTGAAAAATTGAATCATACGTAAAGACATAATCCAACAAGAACTTAGATTTGTTAGTATCTAAAAGAAAAGTAGAGTCGTTGTAAAAATTATATTTTGAAATTTGTTCTACCTTTTTGATTTTCAATAATGATAATTTTGAGTTTAGCGGATCAAATTTCACATCAATGGGAAAATCAATTTGATACTGTGCAATAGCAAAATATTGTATTAATATCATCACTATGGTCATCCTGTATTTCATCCTTTCTAATGTTTTCAGTTTTTGTGTTAGGGCTCAGCCTGATTCCAATACTCGTGTTAGCTATTCACTTTATTCTCCTTTTATGATGTTATAAGCATTCTTTTAATTTCATTTTCCAAGGTCCAATTATGGATTTAGTTATATATCTACCTATCATGGATTTGTCTTCTTCTTCATTTATTTGTATTTCCCACTCTCCATTCCATTCACCCGTTTCATTTTTGAAGTATCCTTCATATACAACCTCGTGACCCTTCATTTGTTTATCTACTACCATTTCTCCATTTTCATTGCTTGCATAGTAATAAGGGTAAGTTTTTACAAAACTTATAAAATCCTCTTCAATATATCCTTTTATTGATACTAAATCACCAGTAAATCCTGAAAACTCTTCTTCAAAGACAGTTCCTTGGAAACTTCCATCAGTAAAATCAGCAAATATTTCGAATGAAAAGAAATTTTCAGATTTGTCTTCAAATGAATACCCATATTCTCCTATCCAGTTTTTTTTAATCATACTTTTCTTTTTACTCAATACGTTTCGCAGTTACACGAAGATGTCGATTTTAGAAGCACTTCTCTTTCAATTAAGCATAAACTTTGATAGAAACACAAAACTTGATATATCCACTGAACTTCCAATATCTTGAAGGTAATGTTATTTGCTGTTTTTATTTTTTGTCACTATAAAATCAATGTGTTTTCTGTCTGCAAAAAGTTTATCGGGCAAATATATAATTATTCCATTTTCAGGTTTAATTATCAACCCATTCTTAGTTTTAACTATTTTTTTAATGCCCTCCCATTTTATTTCTCCATTTGAGAACGGACCTTTATGAATTATTTTTGATGAGCTAAATTCTAATTCAATTTTTTCTCCCACGAATTTGCTGTCAAGTCTGTCTTTTAGCCACTTGTTTTTTTCATTCAACAGTTTGTAAAACTCATAAATACCAATCAAACTAAAAACGAAAGGAAAGATGCCTGATATTCTATTTTTGTCATAGAAATACAAGCCAACGCCAAAAATCACCATTAATATCGCAAAAAATGGCTCATATTTTTTAAACTTTAAAGTAGATACGATTTCTTTGTAAGCTTCTTTGTAGTAGGCTTCATCTGGTATGAATGTCAAATTGAAGTTCATTTCTCACGAATTATTTTATCGGTTTGTACATCTTTTCAATCTTTCAGTCCCATACTCCGTTGTTAGAATTTGTTTTTCTTTCTGTCAGTCCCGAAATACCCATTTGTTGATTATTTTGCAATTTGGTAATCTTTCTTTGATTTTTTGAAACTCTGTGTCTGATAATTTGCTGTTGTAGTTGCCATATACATTTAGAACTTTCAAGTTTGTCAAATCAAAAAATTCATCAGGTAGAATTTGTATTTCATTTTGTCCAATTACTAAATACTCCAAGGAAGTAAGTAGTCCTATTTCTTTTGGTAAGACAGTCAATTTATTATCGCTTAAATCTAAATGTTTAAGTGTTTTAACTTTTGATAACTTTATGAAAAGGTCTGAAAAATCAATTTTTGGATTTCTCGTCAAGTTGAGCTTTTCTAAGGCAATGAATTTCGTAATTTGGTCAGGAATTGTGTCTAAAAAACAGCCAAAAAAGTCAACATCTTTTAATTTAGGAAGATTCGATAAACTTATTATTGCTTCTTCACCGTCTAATTGCGAATTATTTCCTAAATTGATTTTCTCAAGATTTAATAGTTTTGAAACTCCACTTCCAATTGTGTTGAATGAGCGATTGTTACTTTGAATTTTTATATGTTTCAGACTTGTTAAGTCAAAAATTTCGACAGGCAAAGCATTAAAATTATTATCACTCAGATCAATGTACGTTAGGTTTTTTAAAAGAGTTATTGTCGGTGGTAATGCGTTGAGCCAATTATTTGTCAATGAAAGTGAACTGATTTTTAATGAACTCATTCTTTCAAAACTAGTCTTATAGTCAAATTTTCCTTCAATGTAGCCAAGCTCAATGGATTGAAGATTTCTTATTTCTAAAATTTCTTTTGGGATCACCTTTAGATTATGAATTCCGCTGAGATTTAAACTTTCTAGGTTTGGTAAAAGTCTGAAAACCTTAAATGCAGAGTTAATATTTAAACTCTCATTTTGGCTTAAATCTATGTGTCTAAGAGATTTTATTTGCCCAATGCAAAGAGGCAGAACTTTTATTCGAGCCATCCAAAGACCTAGAGATTCTAAACTGTCGAGTCCGGTTAATTTGCACAACTCACTTTCGTATTTAAAGGAATACAAATAATTTAAGTCAAGTTCTTTAAGTCTTGAAAGTTGGTTTATAGAAGTAGGAAGTGATTTTATATTGCTTTCTGAAATATATAGCCCTGTCAAATTGCTTAATGTTCCGATATTATCGGGTAAACTATCACATCCATCTGTCTGAAGTTCATTCATATGCATACAGTTAATGGATATGGTTTTAACACTGTCCATTTTGGCAAATGCTGTCGCAAAGTCTGAATAATGTCCATCTTTTTGTCCAAAACTTAATTTGGTCAAAACGATTAGTAGGATTGTAATGCTCTGTTTCATAAAATGGGTTCTAACGTTTTGTGGCTAAACGAAGGTGGCGATTTTGAAGTACAAAACTGTCAATACACCAAAAAGTTGAAGCCAGTTAAAATGTTCGATTAGCCACTGAATCTGCCACTGCGCCAAACGCCTTTTATAGCCGGTTTCTCTAATTTCAATAACGTTTGTTAACTTCATTATTAGCTGTCTTTTGCGTTTTGAATAAAATAAGATGAAAAGGAAGTTGTGGAATTGAGTCATGCTTATTGTCAATTCTAACTGTGTCTGCCGTATAACCCTTTGTCCAAATAAAAATATGTCCCAAGCTTGTATTATTGATTGAGTCATCAGATTGTTTAATAGTTGTTGGATGATTGTTTCCTTTTTCAAAGCCTTTTAAATAAAGTGTGTCCTTAGAGTCAATTACTATTTTTCCAGTAAACCAAATACCGTCCGCATTGTCAACTGTCATCAAGTAGTTTTTTGCACTGTCAGAACCAATCCAGATAAATTCTTCCTTTTGGTCAATTAGTCTATGAACAGGTTTTAGTCCAACGCAAGAACTTAAAGTCAACATTAACGCAATAATTATTTTATTTTTCACTATCATTTTCTCTCGTGTCTTTTAGCATCAGCTATAACGTTTCGCTGCCTAGGCGATCGGCACAACGCTTTCTAAAAATTATTGTTCCGAAGTTATAATTATTTTCTTTCAAGTTTATTGTTGTTTAGCTGCGCTGCTGACTTCGTCGGTCGAAGTAGGATTTTGTACTGACACTTGAGGCGATGCTATGCATCGTTTCTTTTTCTTTTAACCATGGCAATTAAAACAATTAGTTCAATAAATAATAAGACTCGTATTATCCATTTAAATATGTTGTAAAGGAATGCATCATAGTAGTCGTCTATTCTAAATAATGGATAATAATGTTCGTCTCCTTCTGAAATACTTTCTTTCCCAATTACTTTACCGGTAACAATATATTGGTGCACTCCCATGGGATCATATGAAGTGCTTATTCCTTTTTCGAAATATATTTCAGAATAAATCAAATTGTATCGTTTAAGACTATCAGGAGTAATTGATTTTAGATATCCTTCTCCTTTAATAACTTTAGCATCTGGGCAAGTACACTTTATTCCTTTAACAACTATTTTATGTGATAGATATGGAAGATAGTTTCTGAATAATACAACTTGTGTTAGAATTATTATTGATCCGATTATTATTATTTTCAGTTGTCTCTTGGTCATGGTTGTCTATGATGCATAAGGTGTTGCGGCTACCCGAAGGTCTCGATTTTTAAAATTAATACTTTTTGCAATCAAAAATGTAAGTTTTGTAATTTAACGTTTATCGCAGTAATGAATTTCGGCTTAGTTGCTAGAAGTGTGTTAGGAACTGTTAATTTTTTTATATAAATTGATTAAGATCCTGTCTCCCAATGATCGTCATTATTTCTACTTCGTCGTCATTCATTTTTTAGAAGATACTATCTACACCACAAACACAACGCCGATATCCGGGTTTAATAAAATCAACAGATTTAATTGAATGTGGATTTTTCGCAATAAGTTCAAAGTGCACAAAGAAAGATTCAAAGTATCTGTCTGCTTGTTTCATTCCAAATTGCTTTACGCCGTAATGATGAATTCGGATCAAATCTTCCTTTGCGACATTACTTAATTTGTATTTACTCATTAAGCATACTTTTAGATTGCTTCAAAATTTCTGATTTGGATTCGGTTGTAAATCCTGATTTTTCAGCCCTATCTAATTTCAAACGAATTAAATCGATTTGCTTTTGTTGTTTTCTTGCTTGACGAATTAAATCATTAACTAATTCACTCTTACTAGAATATTCTTTATTATCAATTTGACTTTTAAGCCATTCATCATTTGGTTCGGTAAAGGAAATACTTTGTCTTTTCATGATATCTTGCATTATGGTGTAAATATACACCAATAACGCATCAATTACAAATTTATTTATTCACGTTTTTCGGGTATGGTTATGGTTGCTAACGTTTTGGGGGCAGGGGCAGTAAGCGAATTTACAGATAAAACTTTATTTAAAGAGCGGCTCTAAGTTTTTCACCAAAAGCCTTATTCGAAGTGCAAAAGCGCTTATTGACCTTGCCCACTGTTAGCGGCTGCTCTAATTCTGTCGTTGTCAATGAAATTCATATTTTGTAAATGTGTTTCCGTTGTACTTGCAAATTGCTTCACCGTCTGTTACAAACCAAAGCTCACCTTTTTTGTCTCTGTATATTGTCCATATTGCGTTTCCAGTAAGTCCGTCTTTTGTGGTATAATTTGTCAAATTAGTTCCATCATACTTCCATACTCCAGCATCAATTGTTCCAATCCAAAGATTTCCATTTTCGTCTTTGTTCATTGTCCAAGGGCGGGCTAATGTCCCTTCCTTTCCTGGAAGTTTTTTTAGGAAGTCACGATTAGCTAAACCTTTTTCGTCCGTAAAATTTATAAACCCCTTTCCATTGAATTTGAACAAACCTGCTCCATTGTTTCCTGCCCAAATATTTCCTGCTTTGTCCTGAAATAAAGTTCTTACTGCTGCTTTGTCCAATCCATGCTCGGTAAAAAATGTAAATGTATTTCCGTCATAACGGCAAACGCCTTTTTCCTGTGTCCCAAACCAAACATTCCCAGAGTTGTCAGTAAGTGTGGAGTAAACACTGTAAGGTCTGTTCATATCAGAAGGTGATGGACTATATGTGTCGGGGTGAATGGCAAAACTTGTAAATGATTTACCATCATAAAAGCATAATCCGTTTAAATGCCCGAAGAAAAGTCCGCCTTTTGTATAGTTGAGTTTGCCACTTGGAGCATTTTTAATCTTGTCGGTATAGTTGGTAAACGAAACTCCGTTAAAACTACAAACACCATCCCGTGTAGAAAACCATAAATCACCATTTATGTCTTCCTCAACTTTCAAAACAAAATTGCTTAATAAACCGTCCTTGTCGGTAATATGTGTCAGCATTTTACCGTCATAACGATACAATCCTTCGCCATTGCTTGCGAACCAGTAGTTATCATTTTTGTCCTGATAAATACAGTCAATGTTTTTTCCAAGGTCTGAAACGGTGTCGCCAATATTTACAGATATTTTCTGCTCAGTTTTACTCTCAGATGGCTTTTGATTTTGTCCATTACAAGAACTAAACGCTGTCAAAACGCTGAAAAGTAATGTCGAGTTTAATATCATTTTTATAAATCTCATTTGTCCCTGTTGTTTATTTTGTCGGTTGTTGATTGCATTGTCGTCAAAGAGTTGCCGCTAACTCATTTACATCCCCCACAAATTCGCCTAAGCATAACAACCGTTTGTTTGCTTGGTCTCATTGAATGTGTATTAGCTAAGATAAAAAAAAAATTACAAATCATTAAAAGGAGAACGAATTGATTGTGAATTTATAATGACAAGACACTTAAATTCAATGCTTTAGAGGAAAATTAAAGGTTGTGTTAAAGGATTGGTGTTATAAACACGAATTAAATGAACAAATAAAACTGAGTTAGATCGGAACAATTTGTATTAACCGCTGAAAGCTTGCCTTAATATTTTCAGATTAGAATATTGCGAGAAACAGCTGTTAAGACTTCGTTGTTTTTCTTTCTTTATATTTCTTCAGTTTATAAATTGAGAATGTGAGTCCAAATATAGCACCCAAAGTTGCTGTGAAAATGAAATTAAACTTGGTCGGAAATGGATGATAACCTTCTGCTGAAGATAATTCATAAAATATATCAAATACTTTATTGGTGTCATGAGTATGATAGTAACAAGGATCGGGAATTAGAATTTTGTCAAGAATTAGGTAGTTGAACACGAACGCCAAAACTGTCCCAGCTAGTGTCGAAAGAATAATAATTGCTATTTGTTTTAACATGTCTATTATTTTTAGGTTTAATGTGCCGTCTTATAATGCCATTAACGTTTTCTCAACTAAGGGACACAGGCTTCTTGTATGTGGTTGTTCTGCCCGTTGCTTTAAGTTGATGTTATTTTTATTTTTTTGTAAGAATAATTAAGCTCTTTCCAATAGCCTATTTTTGAATCAACAAAGTCAACTCGAACATGTCTAAAAGCTATTCGTATTTTTTTTCGGCATCTATAATAGTTTATTCTGTCAGAAAAGTCCAAAAAATCTGAATTTGTCGTTATTTTTTTGAGCTTGTTATTCCTTGAGAACTTGAGATAAAATTGATCGTAGCATTCTAACTCACCATACTTTTGAAATATTTTGGTTAAGGTATCACTCAAATAATTATTCAGAGTGTCTTCTACGGAAGCCAAATAGTCCCTTTGCGGTTTATATTTTTTCCAGTTATCAATTTGTTTTTCTGTAAGTTTTCTAATTATTATAAAATGGTCACTTGTGTATGAGCCAGGTTTCAATGTAGCAAAGAATTTATCATACTCTGCCCTAAGATTTAGAAGGACATAAATGTCGTCAACAAATTGTTGAATTCGTTTTGCTTCTATTAAATTACTGTCTTGAGCAGTGGGTGTCCAATAGCTTTTAAATGAATAATAGGTGGGTGTAGATGTTTCAAAGAGATATGAAATGCCATCGAAACCTAATTCCCATCCCGTAATAGAGTCTTCAGACGGAATTGATCTAATTGCATTTATTAAATTATAAGATTGTCTTGCCAATGCAGTGTCAAGTTGAACTTGGCTTGAAAAGGTTGTAGATGGTTTGCTTTTTTGTTTTTCCTCATCATATGGCTCATAACTGTCGGTATAATTTGTCAAGAGTCCAAAGAAGATTTTATTATCATTTGTCCAAATGTCAACAGCTTGCCCATTTGTCCAAAAGCGAAAATGAAAATTATCTGTTGCAGAAATCAAGTGAGGCAGTTTTAATTTATCATCTCTTTCGTTTTGCCACTTAAACCAAAGTGTAGTGTCACCGTTTTTATATTGTGGAATGCTGATGTGCTTACTTTGTCCGTATACGTTTTCGGTCATTAAGCAAATTAACAATATTGAAGTGATCGTCGATAAGAAAGTTATGTAAATGTTTCGTGTCATAAAATTTGTATCAACGTTTAGCCGTTTTCCGACTGTAGCGAATCTGACGATCTGCGTATTGTCTACTAAGATAAACTATTTTCGTGTAGAAAGAGGTACACTTCATGAAAAACCAGGTTTAACGGATAACGGCTATTAATGGCCGGCTTGTTTTCTTTTTCTATTTTTAATTTCTGTTACGATTGCTGGCAAAATTCCAAACAGTAAACTTGTAATAAATATAAAATCATAGTTTATATCATTAAATCCTAGTACGCTTTTTCCATTGTCACAAGCTGTACATTCAATTAATTTTCCATTACTGTCTAAATAGCAAATAATGATTGTAAAAATGATAATAAGCAACATTCCTAACACTATATTTTTTATGCGTTGTCTATATTCTTGTCTTTTAAGCAATAAAAAATTTGAAATGATAAAGATTACAAAAGCAGAAGTAAATTCACCACTCGCAAAGTGAAGGTATTTTACATTATTCTTAAATGAAATTTTATTCTCTGTTAATTGCTGATACAGATTTCTAATAAACTCTCGGTAATTTTCTTCGAATGTAAAGGCAAGTAAAGCCAAAAAACAGGCGGCAACTATTCCAATAAAAATGCTTAAAAAAAATCTCTTTCTTTTCATCTTGTTGTTGTTTTCGTCGCGGTTTTTTATACTTGCCCGACGCGGAAGCCGATTTAAATTTAGTTTTTTCTTGAGATTAATAATCGCCAATTTTTAAAATTTTTCGTTTTTCGTGACAAAGATTGTGGCTCTTTTGACAGGCGTATGTTGTCTAAATCAACTCATCCAGCCGTTTAGTATTTTAAGCAATTTCCAATTATTGACATCAATTTTTTCGTACAGATATATTCCCCCATAAGCACAGACATTACCGCAATAGAATGATTTTTTTATTAAAACATACCTATTGTCAGACGAAAAAATCGGAATTGAGTATGTGTATTGATTCTTGGGGGAATTCCAATTTTTAATTTTTGCTCCGGAAATTTTATGACTCCAAACAGTATCTTTTAAAGCCGTGAACTGAATGAATAATGAGTCGATATCTGCGTTCGAAAACAACGTATCAATTTTATTGTATCGATTGAATAAGAACTCGCGGTATTGCCAATCATATTGATGTAAACTATCAGGGTAATAAAAATTGAGAGTGTCAAACTTGAGAATTTTGTCAGATGTTTTTCTATTGATTCTGAATTTATTTGCTTCAGCGTATTTTTCACCATTCTGAATTTCCCATTTCATAAAAGCCAAAATAGTGGAATCAGATACTTTGGAACTATAGGTTTGCCCAAGTGAAATAAATGGAATAATTGCTAAAAAAAGTAATGCGTAAATCTTCATATTTTATAATATGCAATTTTTTAGTCTTTCCACACTCCTATAGTTGCACATAACTTTTTGCAGCTTGGCGAAGTGGCGGATGTGTGAACGATTATTATCTTGCTAATATAGATTTCCCAACGGAAAATCGAACGTGTTGTTTATTTGTATTTAAAGCTATTCTGCTGAACCCTTGATATGTGTCGTTTTATTCTTACTTCTTTTCTTTCTCCAACCATTTCCACATGGCTGACCAACAGTTCTCACAGTCAATAATGTCCTGTTCTTTTGCCCATATTTTTTTGTCCTCGGGTAAATACTGGTTAACTATTTCTGAGATCTTTAAAGCAGTCCTATGAAAAGTATTATGCAGTGTAAAACTGGTTGTATCTTCTTTACTCGAAATTGTCATAATGTGTATTCCTCCACTCATCGTACATAGATTTGTTTCATGAATGGTCGTGTCTTTCAAATCATTAACTAATGTCAGTATTGAATCAATTGATGATTGGCGAATTGTCGTTACACTGATTGTGTCAGGGTTTTTTGTCTTTTCTACATAATAGCTATTCTGCTCATATGTGAAAGTCAAATTTGTCCCACTAATTTTAATTGTCGGCTGCATAGACCCTATATTACAACCAAGTCCAGCGAAACTGTAATAAAAACTAAACGAATTGTCATTTACCTGTCCGCGCGCTTCGGATCTGAGAAATGTCAAAGTGATCAATATGAAAATTATTCTTTTCATTCGTCTGTCTCCCTAATTTCTTTATATATCCAACATCTCATATACATTGAAATAATTTTTCTGTTAGGATAGATAAACGAGTAAAAAGAGTGTCCTCCGTCAAAGCAATCATCTGTACCATACTTTAATGGGTTGGTGTTCCAATTGTTACTAATTGTTATTTCTTTTCTAAGTTCATCAATATCATTGTGATAAAATCCTGTCTCGTCAAAGTATAATTTTGATAGTTTTTCAGTCTTTATTTCATACTTGTTAGATTGAAAGTCTTTTCTAAGTGAAAAAAGATTGTAACCAATTTGAATTTGTATGTAGCCTGCTGGGCAACCAAAACAATTGAAGTTGTATTTCTCAGTCAGCAGTATTGTGTCCATTGGATATAATTTTCTTAAACTGTCAACAAGTGTCAAATATTCAGTTCTTAATTGTTTTTGTCGAGCAAGTTCCTTATGCATTCCTTTAGCAGTCTTGAAAGGCGAACTTGATATTGCTTTTTTTTGGCTTATATCAATTTGCTTGTTAAGTCTTTGTCCATACGAAAATTGAGAACCCCAAAGTCCACAAAGTAAAAATATCAATGTCGTTATTATTCTCAATTTCTGTCGATTTTTACAATAACCCATAACGTTTTTGCGAAAGGCGGTCGGCCCAACTTTTTAATAAATTATTATTCCAAATATAGACTGATTTTGTTTCAATTTGGTTGTTGTTTCGAAGTAGATTCATGGGCTGGCGCTTGACTGCTTTTACCGTTATTATTCTTTAGCCATCTTTTTAAATTCCTTTTTAATAAAATATGAGAGCTAAAAGTTGGGGTATTTATTTTGAAATTATCTTGAATCATTGTGAAGTACAATTTATTATCAGTAATAAATAGAACTGCAGTTCTTGCAAATTTTGAGTCATTTTTGAATTGATCCATTACGATACAGTAATTGGATTTTCTTCGAATTATATAATCTTCATTTTGTGAGAATAAAATAATAGAATCAAAAGTGTCTTGCTTATTTAATGTTGTTGGAATCGTTTTTAAACGCAGTTCAGTAATTTTCCTAATTGCTAAATAAGAGCCTATAATTATTAAGATTGGTAAAACAGTATATCCAATGAATTTTTCATTTGGATTGCTTAAATCAATTTCAAAAAATAGTACAAGAAGTGGGCAAACTACAAAGCCGAAAATGATTGCAACGAGAAAAATTATTACATCAAAATATTCTCCCCAACTTTTATCATATTGAAGTTTTTTTGAATCAATACTCTTTATAATATCGATGTTTTTTAAGGTTCTCATTTATTGCTGGTAACGGTTTGCAAATAGGCACAGGTACCTAACAAATATAGTGCTTTTGGCGCTGGGTTTATTTGCTGTTATGTACATTATTTGTCGTGCCATAAATGTTTATACTCACTATCAACAATACTTCCGTATTTCCTCTCTAAATGCGCAAAGATTAATTCATTATATCCATCGGTGTCTTCTGAATCGGTATTCCAATATCTTACACACCCTAGAAATACGAATTTAACATTGTACTTCTTTTGAAACTCTTTACTCAACCTTTCGTCCATGTTTCCGAACCCGGTAAAACCGCCGTGAATTATTATTGACATTGAATCTTTTTCAATATCTCTCTGTGCATTTATTTTATTATACGGGCAATCCGGTAATTCGAATGAAATCGAATACACACTGTCAGTCGTATATAAACTCAGATCTTTTATTTCGAATTGTAGAGTATCATTATTTACAATTCGTAGAGAGTCTTGCGCATTTATACAAGGAAGAAAGATAAGAAACAATATGGTTACGATTATATTTTTCATTTTACATAACGTTTTCCAAATAGGCAAAGGCGCCTAACAAATATAGTTCTTTTGATGTTTCTGTTTATTTGGTTTTAGAAGTATTGATTAAAATCGGTCTAGTCTTATTTGTAAACCATATAATTATTATCAATAATGTCAATTTAATTAAAGTCCCCAATGATTTTATTAAAACACCATATTCTTGTTGCATAACAAAATCATTTTCGTCAAAGAACGAATAAACGTAACTGTAAACGATATATCCGATCAATACAACATAAATACTTAATGCAATGGAATTAAGCCAAATTCTGTTTAAAATTGTTTGTGCAAAATAAATTAACGCAATCAACTTAAGCAGATCATACTTGTAGTGTGTCCTAATATCACTTGCAAGATGTACATATCTTAATTTGGAAATTATCCAAATAAGAAGAATTAGAAAAATTATTCCATTAATAATTCTTTGGTTTTTATCCTTGCTTAATATTTGTGTTAGGTTTCGCATGGTTTTCGATTAATTCTAACGTTTTGCAAGCAGACGAACGGCCCACTTTTCACAAGAACGATTCACCGAAGATAAAACATTCTTTTTACAAACTAAATGTTTCACCGAAGTAAGAACTGGACAGGTGCTTGCTTGCTGTTATGCTCATTTTTTTATTCTTGTATTTATATATTTAGAAGGGTAGTCCTTAAAATGTTCGTCTTTAATCGAATTGATTTTAATATTGTTCCTAATTAACTGAATTTGAGGATTTATTTCTTTCAGGATGGCATCAAGTTTCTCAATTACCTGGCTGTCTTGAATAAGCAGATAATGGCAAAAATACATATCATTTCTTGTCTTAAATGCAATTGAGTTGCGTATCCCATCTTTGAATTTATTAATTCCCCACAATCCTTCACCATACCCTTTAGGGTCGCGCGAAGTTTCATTAATAGTGAGCATTATATCGATTAAATCAGAAAGATAAAATTTTTCGATAGATTCACTAGTTTCAATACTTATTTCATCATGTCTAAGAATTAAACGACCAATAATTTCATATTCCTTTATTTTAAGTGATCTAAAGTCGATGAATAGAGAGATAGCTATTGCAGTTACTACACATATTATCATCAATGATTCCTTATGTGAGCTTCTTTCAATGTAGGTAATGAGGGTGATAAATCCAAGAAATATACAAAGCCCAATTGCAACTTTATAAGTAACAGATTTCTGTCTTCGAATAATTGGTATCACTATTTCTGTTTGCACGTATATTTTTATTGAGCATAACGGTTTCGCGCCTAGCGAAGAAGCCGATTTTTAAAATTAGTTTTATATGCGATCTATGATAGTAAGTTTTTTAATTATTCATTTTCCGTAAACGTTATTCCGGCTATTGCGCTAGCCGTGTGTTATAGAGCTTATCTTTTAAAATCAGTAATGTATTTTTTTAACCAATCAATTAATTTTTTATTTCTTGACCTTTGAGTTGTTTCATTTCCTAAAATGTAATATCCTTTATCATCCATAACAATTGAGAGCAAAATTCCTTTCTCCAAAAAAATATCAATAACAACTCTCGCATCAATTGAATATTGAAATGAGGTAATATTTGAAGTGTCCATAAATGTAATTTCCGAAAAGGAATAAATTTCAAGAGAATCTTTAATTACATGAACTTTGAGTATTTCTTCATTCATTACTTTTTGATCCCAAAGTCTTACATCGTAGTCAGTTAGTGCTATAAAAGTTCTCATTGACAACGGCAAATGATATACCTTAATACTGTCAATTTTGAATGATAAATTTTGTGCAGTTACATTTAAACAGCAAGAAATAAAAATAATAAATGTAAGTTTCTTAATCATGCTACTGTGTTTGTCAATGCTCTATAACTCATTTACAGTCGAAACAAACTATCGTATAGAATTCCACATTTAAGGAGAAACTCGAAACTTCATTTCGTTTTTTGATTAACCAAATATACATTATTTTCATATAAATATTCAATCAAAAGCGTATTGGTTGTTAAATTAATTAGTACTATAAGTCCTGGTTAATTATAGATCATTCATCATTGCATCCAGATTCTCTGTCGTTCGGATTTTTCAAGCAGTAAACACTTATAATAAGTCGTATTTGAGGAGGAAAATAATCCTCATGATTTACACGCATCAGCTGTGGAAAATTCTTTAATGCTTCTTGAGCTTTTGAAATTACCAGGAGTTCAATCGAATCTGGAGGATCGTTGCTGTATAATTGGCCAATTTTAACGATCCTTCCTTGTTCATTGAAACGTATAAGCAAAAAGCAAGTGCCTGAATCAGGAAGTAAAGCACGCTCAGTTGAATCAATTTTTGCAAGAATTAATGTTGTTAAGGTATCATTCAAATAATCTTCACCTGGGAATACAAGTGCATTATCTCTTTCCAGATAATTTTCATTTTTCGTTTCTCGCAACATGCCATTATGAAATGTATAAAACTTTTTACCTTCATAAATAGACCTATACCCATCATGAATGTACTGTAACATTTCCCCAAGGGGCTTTACTACTATTGAATTAACCCAAGATGCAAAAATGCGCGATTTACCAAATTCAGGTTCAAGCGAGATGTCACTCGGTATGTCACAATAGTTAGATTGTATTCGTACCAAAAATAAGCTGTCATTTTCCAACCTCCAAGTTGCCACATAGCCACGCCAAAGAGCCGTACATGAGAAGCTGGATCCTAAATCAGTCGTTCCTATCTTACGATTTCCTTTTTTTTTAAAGTATTCCTCTAGTGGGTTACTATTAATCCAAGAAGTATCATTTCCTTCAATGAGTAGATCACCAATTTGTGCCGTCGCAAAAGAAAAATTACGAAGCGTTAATATAAAAGCGATTAAAATATAGGTACGCATAAAATGAATTCTATTTGCAAACTTAATGCCTAACTTATTTTTCGAGTTCTTTGAACTTTTCCTAAATCCGTGGTCCCGGATTTGGCGTGTTTGGAAAGGAATGAATTCGTCCGTTTGAGCTTAATTATTGTCGAAATAAGAACCATTACTGAAATTGTGGCTATGAATAGTGTCATGATTGAGTTCTTATTTTCATCTTCAATAATTTCTTGAATGAATTTCACAAAAACAACCATGAGAAAAGCGATAACCACATAAAGCATAAATCTTATTTCTTTCGCTTGTCTGATATCAAATGTCCTACTTTTTTCTATTTCAATTTCTTTTTGTTGTTGACTAAGTTTATTAAAACTTTTACCTGTTCTTAGGTCAAATAGCTCAAGAAATTCTTTTTCAAACTCTCTCAAGTTTTTAGTCTCAAAGTCCGAAAAAGTATAAGACTGTCCGGTAATCGTTTTTACTTGCAAAGATTTATAATTAATTTGTGCACTCGAATATTTGTATCTAAATCCAACAATATTTTCAAATTTAATTGTAGTTGAAGAGAGTCTTAACGGGTAAAAAAATGTTATTGTCTTTGATTCTTTATCGAGTTTAACAATTAGAGTCAACCAAATTATTCCAATAAGACCTGCCACTAATAAAAGAAGAACAATGATAGCGATTACGGAAGCGATGTCGAAAGTGACAATATCTTTTTTAATAAAAGCATTGTACGGAATTGTCACAAAGCCACAAAGCACAATGAGTATCAGTAATATTGTCAAAGGTCTAATTTTACTTATCATACTTTTTTATTGACTGTTTAAATTCGTAAATACAATATTAATCACAGTGTAAATTTTTATTTAGCAGATTATTAGCAATTTTAAAATAGTTCGTGTCGTAAAACAAATTCAATTCAGAGAAGTAAGATTTTGAGCTTTCATATCTGATTATTTAAACTCGTTTGATCGCCAAACTTAGTATGAAAAACATGAAGGAATAAGATAATGTTAAAAATGTTTCTAAGGAAATTCCAAGAACAGTAAAGGTGATTAAAATACAGCCTATACCAACGAGTCCGAATATTATTTTTTTTGTAAGCATATTTATCGTCAACCTGTCCAACAAATGATTTATAACTATAAAAAAAACAAAAGATGGAAATGAAAACAGTCCACCCATGATCCACGACAAAGCAACTATTTGTAGTAGCCCGACAATTTCTGCATTTTCAAAAGTTTCAACAAACCCTGTAAACGGCCACATAAAAATGGGTGTAAGTAGAATTGTTAATACCCAGACCAAAAAAGGGTATTGGATTGCCCATTTATTTCCTTTCATGAGTATTCGAGTTAACTGTTCATCCATTTCGTATAGTTTAGTTGTCGATTCTAATTACCTTCAGTAATGGGGTAATATTCTCTTTCTCAAATCAGCAGTATTCCAAAGATAAGGGGTTTTTGGAATAAACTTATTTTTGAATGCAAGAAAGATAAGTGCAAATCCTGGAGCAATTTATATTGCTATTTAATAATTTTAAAAGATTTTACACACTCGATCATCATTCCAAAGTTATTTTTAATGTCCTCGTTTTTATCACTAACCATTCCTAAATAATAATATTGTTTGTCATTGATTGGAATAAAAAA
>JBIKQS010000132.1:0-6388 GCA_044349575.1 Crocinitomicaceae bacterium | reverse complement strand
TTATGACCACTATGACGCAATTTTTCTTCTAAATCCTCTTTGCTTAAGGTATTCCACAGTTGCATGCTATGTATTTTAAGTTAAGAGAAAAATTGGTTTAATACAAAAAGATAACAGTATTACTCAGATTCATCATCAGTTAAATCTAATATTGATTTCATATTATTTGAATCCTCGATATGTTTTTTTATTTCATCTAAAGTAACATTAGATTCACCTAGGGCTAATTCAAGAAATGATTCCTCTGTTTCAGAAATATTTCCATCTAATAGAAGTGCTCTGTAGACCGCAGATAATACTTTTACTTTCATGTTGTGGTCTAATGTTTCAAAGTGAGACTCAGCTTTGCTAACAAACCCGTCAAAATCATTGTCCATTTCAACCATGAATGATTCCATAACAGAATCTAAATCAAACTCATCATTTTCATTGAAGGCATTTTCAATTGCATTGGATAAAAATTCATCCATGCATGTTTCAATAACCAGCTGACCTATTTTTCCTCCTGTATCTTCATCTTCCTCATTATCTATTGATGATGATATAAGTGTATAGGCAAAAGTAGTTTTCAATAAATCAGCTAACTCCTGATTAGATAAAATTCCAGAATTATTTTCCATATAGCTATAAAATTAATTATCACAATTTACACATTTTTTTTGATTCAAAAAATTATTTCGTTTCAAAAATCAAATCTGAAATAATTTCAGGAGCGAGGTATTTATTCGCAATATCAATAATTTGGTCTGCTGTCACCTTATCGATTCCTTCCCTGATTTCTTGTAAGGTATCAATTTGATTAAAAAGCAATAAACTTTTGCCTAAACCAATCATTAAGCCTGAATTACTGTCCAAACTTAATGCTAAATGCCCTTTTAATTGTTGTTTTGCTTGATGAAGTTGAAGAGAACTTAATTTTATTTCTCTTAATTTCTTCAATTCTTTTTGCACTAAATCGAGCGATTTATTCAAATATTTCTGATCTGTACCCAAATAAACACTCCAAAATCCTGTATCCGAATAAGGTGTGTAATTAGCCTCAATATTATAGGAGTAGCCGTATTTTTCTCGAACGGATAGTGTTAATCGTGAATTTAACGCAGGCCCTCCTAAAATGTTGATTAACAAATTCATTCCCTTACGTTCCTCATTTGAATAACAGGGGGCAATTGCTCCCACTATGGCATGAGCTTGATAATTTGCTTCTTGTGTTCGGCGGTTAAAAATCTTATAATTTGAAAAATCATTTTGAAGATTCTGTTTTTCTCCTTTCCTGAATTGACCAAAATATTTTTCAAGAAGTTTCTGAAATTTACTAATAGGTACTGCACCTACATAAGAAATTACACCATTTTCTGCAGTTAACAACCGCTCAACGTATTGATTTAAATCTTTTGACCCGAAGGAATTAACGCTTTCTTTGGTTCCTAAAATATTATTTCCTAGAGGATGATTCTCAAACATGAGTGCATCAAAATCATCAAAAATTTTATCACTTGGACTATCTAAGTACGAATTAATTTCATCAAGAATAATTTCTTTTTCCTTTTCGATTTCCTTTTCAGGAAAAGTTGAATTCATAGAAATATCAGCCAATAACTCTATTGAACGTTCTGTATGTTCGTTGGTAAAAGAAGCATGAATACACAATTCTTCTTTCGAGGTAAATGCATTTAGCTCTCCACCAACAGAATCCAAACGGCTTAAAATGTGAAAAGGTTTGCGCTTTTGAGTTCCTTTAAACAAGCAATGCTCAAGAAAATGAGCTAACCCAATTTCATTTTCATTCTCAAAACGTGAACCCGCTAGAAATGTCAATCCAATATGCGAAACATAAGAAGGAGCATATAGATATACTGCTCTCATACCGTTGGATAATTCAAAACAAATTGGGTGTAATTCCTGCACTGATTATGGATTTTTTCTATAAATTTCCCATGAAGAGTCTCGCTTTTCATACACAATACGATCGTGTAAACGGGATGGCCTCCCTTGCCAAAACTCGATGAGCTGAGGGGTTAACGCATATCCTCCCCAATGATCGGGTCTTGGAACAAGTACTGAAAATTGATCTTCCAATTCGATAAATCGAGTTTCCAAATGAATTCTTTCCTCCAAAATATCAGATTGCTTAGAAGCCCAAGCACCTAATTGACTATCTCTTGGTCGAGAAGCAAAATAGGCATCACTAAGTTCTGTTGAAACTTTGTTTACCATTCCATCAATGCGAATCTGCCGCTGGAGACCGGGCCAAAAGAAAAGCATAGAAGCTTTGGGATTTTGTTCCAACTCACGCCCCTTTTGACTAGCATAGTTCGTATAAAAAACAAATTGATTATCCACGAGTTCTTTCAGATATACTACTCGTGAACTAGGTTGCCTTGTTTGAACATCACATGTAGATAAAACCAATGCATTTGGTTCTTTTTCCTGATTTTTTATTGCGTCATTGAACCAAAGTTCAAATAACTCAAAAGGTGTTTCAGGAAAAAAATCGGTTAATTTTCCAGCATCAAAATCTTTGTGATCGTTTCGTAATTCGTCTAAAAAATTACTCATTCTTCATCTGAATCATGTTCATCAATGACTTCACTTTCTAATTCATCATCAATATCACTTCCTGGAGCAGAATAAAAATTACCAGAAGTGGGTAAATCGTCCACTGATTCTTCAACTTTCGGCGCTACCTTTTCTATAATGCGTGATTCAGGCTTAGCTTCTCCTTCATCATTGAAAGGGAAAATTTCAACAATTGGTGAAACGGTTATAGATGGAATTTCAAAATCGATCATATACGCCCCCAAGCTCTCTTGCATTCTATCAAAAGCATCTTTTACGGAATGCGCAGAAACTAAAAATTGCTGTGATATTTTCTTGTTTTTCTCACCATCTTCATCCATTTTTTCATAGGTGATTTTACACTTATACCAAGTGTCTGCATCATCGTAAACAAAGATATCATGTAATTCAGTTCGTGAAATCCCAACAACATTAAATTCACCTCGAATTCTTGAACCTAACTCCTCATAAATGCGAGCTTCAGCATCTGTGAAAGACATTGCTGCCAGTAAATAAGGCTCAGAAACTCTTTTAAAGGTTCCATTTTCTAATTGTCGTGTATATTTTACTTTAACGGTAAACCAACTGTTCATTCTTATTAATTTAGATTACAAATATAGGTATAGAATTAGAATCTGGAATTCAAATTTTCTAGGTTTGAAAGCGATTTTTCATATTACTACGATTTTAACAACTTTCAACTGATTAAAAGTAAAATCATTTGAAGCGCCTGATATATAAAAGAATTACCCTTTTTGTGAATCAATTAATCCAAAGCACCAAGTTCTTTGTCTTTCTGAATGTGTTTTTTTATTTTCTTAAAACCTAATCGCCAAAACCCAATAACCACTATTGTAAAAGCAACAAGTAATAACAAGCTAATCAATGTGTTACTATTCTTGTGAGAAATATACATCAAACAAAAATCATAGGCACCATGAACTATAGCAGGAAATAGTATTGCTTTAACGAGCAAGAGCGTTCTATTTTGCTTGTGATGAAATTTAGCAAGTGAAAAATAGTATCCCATGATTACCGCAAAGAATCCATGACCTGGAACAGCTAAAACAGCTCTTGAAATAGCCACAGACATTCCTCCTTCTAGAACATATAGTATATTTTCAACCAATGCAAAGCCAAGAGAAACAAAAACAGCATAGATTATTCCGTCGTAATTTTGATCGAAATTCTTATTCTTCCAAATGAATATATAAAGTAAAAGAAACTTAGAAAATTCTTCTACTAATCCAGCCGTTATAAAGGCATTAAAAAAAGAATCACCCATTGCTGATTCTTTCAAAAATGAGCCGAGTGGAGAAATAAAAAGACCGAGTAAAACTGCAAGCACAACGGATAATACCCCTGCAAAAAAGGCACGAAATAACGTGGAAATAGGTTCTTTGACGGTATCTCTTATGTATATTAAATACATGAAAATTAAAACCGGAGTTATAGAGGCTATTAGTAATGACATGAAAAATGAATTAAGAATTTAAATTTACAACATTTTCACTTATGATGCATCAATTCTTGGTATTTCAAGGCTACTTGATTTATCTTATGGCCTCATCTTATTATTCAATAAATCAGAACAATAGCGCTGATAGGCAGCCTTCAAATGAAGAATCTCATTGTGTTTTGGATGCTTTGGGGAATATTTTTTAGATTCATTCCAAATTTCTGGAGTACCAGGCGTTCCAAAGGAAATAAGATTTTGTTGTGCAAATGCGGCAATAACTTTTGGCTGTTTGGAATAGAAAGAACTGCCGATTGAGTAATAGTTGGATTTAATATTTAAGAGATCCAATAAGGTTGGATATATATCGATTTGTTGAAAAGAAACAGTTGGTTTTTCTGGCTTTAATGTACCTGACGGATCGAAAAATGCAATTGGAATTCTGTACCTCAAATCCATTGTAGCTTTCTCAGGCCGACTGGTTGGGCCAGTATGATCAGCACATATTACGAATAACGTATTTTTGTACCAGGATTGTTTTTTTGCTTTTTCAAAAAATGACTTCAATGCAAAATCGACGTAACTCAGCGTTGCGCAAATTGGTTCAGGTCCATTTTTCACTTTTGTTTTAAATTCAGCTGGAATCGTAAATGGATGATGGGATGACAACGTAAATACCATTGAAAAGAAAGGCTTTTTGAACGTATTCATTTTATCAATCGACCAATTCAACATGTGGTGGTCCCAAATGCCCCAATTTCCATCAAAGTGCTTTTCGTTATTATATTCCTTCCTTCCATAATAACGATTAATCCCAGTTGCAGCGCAATAACTATCAAAACGCATTGATCCATTCGTGGCTCCGTGAAAAAACGCAGTTTCATATCCTTTAGAACCTAAAATTTGAGGCAAGCCTGAAAACTGATTGCTACTGTATGATGACAAAATAAAAGGTTCATCCATCCATGCAGGTATCGAAGAAAGGATTGTTGGTAATGCATCCATCGAAGTTCGACCATTTGCATAACCATGTTCAAAATACAGGGATTGATTCAGAATGGAATCTAAAAATGGCGTGTAGCTTTCCGGATTTCCCGGACCAACATAGGCACTACCGAAACTTTCCAACAAAAGAAAGACGACATTCGTAGAATCGGATAATATCTTTTGTGGACGTGACGTTCGAATTGGATTAAAATATTTTAATTCCTCAGCTTTGGTAAAATAATTCTTGGGTTGTACACCGCGAAACTCTATCGTTTTAATAACTGTAAATGCAGAATTCAACACTATTGGTGATTTTTCAACCGTCGTATAAATCGTTGCATCTAGAATACCAATTGGTTTTAATTGGAACCCGCCTCTTCCAAGAATAACAAAAAGCCCCAAAACAAATGGAAAAAGAATCCAAGCTTTGAAGTTCTTCAATTCAAATGATTCACTTTTAATTTTTCGTTCGGACCAAATTAAAACCAGTAAACTCACTAAAAACAATACAATCAACCACCAAAACTCGAGTAAAAATGTACCCGCAAGAGCATTTGTTTCTGTTGAATTGAGCATAAACAACAAATAGTCATAACTGATTCGTTTAAATGTATAAGAATAATAGGCAATGTCCCATGCATTGAATGCTAGAATGAACAAACTTGTTGTAATAAACAAGACTGAATTTATTCTATGTTTCCACTTTTGCCATTTTTCAGGTGTTGGGATGAAGTACAAAATAATAAATGGAAATAAAAGTAAACTCAGCGTGATAACATCAAACCAAGTTCCCACAGCGAAATCAAAAAATGTAACTCCTTGAAATAGATTGAAATTGAAAAAAAATAAAACCAACCTATACATGAATAACATTCCAAGAAGGATTCCGAATTTTTTGAGAAAAGAACGGATGACTGAAAGTCCATTAAACTTTTTGGACATACTCAATGATTATTTCAATTTTTCGTTGGCCTGATGACGATTTAAATCACGCATTGTTTTCTTTTCAAGATTTTTTTGGAACGCTTTTTCTAAGTCAATACCCGTTTGATTTGCCAAACAGATCAGCACAAAAAGAACATCTGCCAATTCATCTCCTAAATCTTTGTCTTTATCTGAATCCTTTTCACTTTGTTCTCCATATCTACGGGCAATAATTCGTGCGACTTCACCTACCTCCTCACTAAGCATCGCCATATTTGTAAGCTCATTGAAATAGCGCACGCCAACTGAATTAATCCAATCATCTACTATTTTTTGTGCGTCTTTGATTTCCATGCCTAATCTACAACGATTATGTAGTTGTTTTTCTTGCCTTTACCTAAAAGAATATATTTCTCATTAATTAAATGGCTTGAATTCAGGACTAAATCTTCTCCAACCTTT
>JBIKQS010000131.1:0-6397 GCA_044349575.1 Crocinitomicaceae bacterium | reverse complement strand
CCAATCGATTTTTGGAATGATGCACGCAAAGAATTAGACAAGGTTAAACCAGTTTTTATGTTGGCAGAAGATGAGGGTGAGAAATTACACAAGGAAGCATTTGATGTTACCTATGCTTGGGAATTGCACCATGTGATGAACAAGATCGCCAAGGGAACAATGAACGCAGATTCAGTAATAGCTTATTTTGAAAGAGAAAACAAACGTTTCCCAAAAGATGCTTATCGCTTGAATTTTACGTCTAATCACGATGAAAACTCATGGAACGGAACTGAATTTGAAAGACTTGGTGGTGGTGTTGAAGCATTTGCTGTTTTTGCAGCGACAATTTACGGAATGCCCTTGATTTACAATGGACAAGAGTCTTCTTTTAATCGCCGACTGAAGTTTTTTGAAAAAGACGAGATTGACTGGAACAGTTTCGACAAAGAAAAATTTTACACTACACTTTTTGCGTTTAAAAAACAAAATCCTGCGTTGTGGAATGGAGCTTATGGAAGTTTTCCTACTTTTTTTAAGACGGATAACCCGAAAGTATTGATATACGAACGTAAAAAGGACGGGAATTCAGTTGTTGTCATTTTGAATTTATCTTCAGAGAAGCAATCTTATTCGGTTGATCTTTCCTTACTTTCAGGTGATTATAAAAAATATATTTCTGGCAGAAAAGCGAAAATTAAAAAAGGATTGTCAAAAGGAAAATTGAAGTCTTGGGAATATCAAATTCTGTATAAATAAATCCCTCAAGCCATGCAAAACAGTAAACCTACGCTTTCCTTTTGGCAGATTTGGAACATGAGTTTTGGATTCATGGGAATTCAATTCGGATGGGGACTTCAAATGGCCAACATGAGTTCTATCTACGAGAATTTGGGTGCAAAACCGGAAGAAATTCCAGCATTATGGCTAGCTGCTCCTTTAACTGGATTGATTGTGCAACCGATAATCGGGTATTTAAGTGATCGAACTTGGCACAAATCACTAGGTAGACGCAGACCCTATTTTTTAATTGGAGCAATTTTAAGTTCCATCTGTTTGATTTTAATGCCTAATTCATCTACACTTTGGATGGCAGCTGGGCTTTTGTGGATTTTGGATTCATCAATTAATATTTCGATGGAACCTTTCCGAGCATTTGTAGCAGATAATCTCATTGAAAATCAGCGAGCGAAGGGATTTGCTATGCAAAGTTTTTTTATTGGTTTGGGTGCTACGATTGCATCTTCTCTTCCGTGGATTTTCACAAATTGGATGGACGTTTCATCGATCCCCCAACATGGTCAAATCGCCGATAATGTTAAGTGGAGTTTTTACATTGGTGCTGTGGCTTTTTTAGGTGCTGTAGTATATACCGTTTTTACATCGAAAGAGTATCCACCAACAGAATACGAGTTAGAAGAACGTAAAAAAGAGGAATCTAAAGGCTTTGCTGCTGGATTTAAAGAAATTGGACAATCCATTGTTTCAATGCCTCCACGTATGAAGCAATTGGCACTTGTTCAGTTTTTAACATGGCCAGGACTTTTTTTAATGTGGTTTTTTTACACACCAACAGTAGCGGTGGATATTTTTGGAGGCACGCCAGGAACGCAAGCATATACGGATGGTCAAAATTTAGCTGGATTGACGTATTCATTTGAAAACATAGTAACATTTGTTTTTGCCTTAGCACTTCCTTTACTTGCTAGAAAATTCTCTATGAAATGGACACATTTTATTTGTTTGATACTTGGTGGAGTAGGGTTGATAATGATAAATCTGATACACAGCAAAGATCAAGTTTGGATGTTGTTTATCGTGATGGGATTAGTTGGGATAGCTTGGAGTAGCATTTTATCAATGCCATATGCTATGTTAACGGGTTGCTTACCACAAAATAAGATAGGGATTTACATGGGTATTTTCAATTTCTTCATCGTTTTACCTGAAATAATAGCGTCCTTATTTTTTGGTAAAGTTATGGAACATTGGTTAGATGGTTCGCGAATGGCCGCCGTTACAATTGGTGGAGTGCTAATTATTTTAGCGGCATTCTTGACGTTGAGAATAAAAGAAAATGAATAAAAAAATTAAAGGATTATTATTTGATTTGGATGGTGTTCTAGTTACAACTGAACACAATCACTATATTGCATGGAAAAACACGGCTGAAATACTTGGAATTTCTTTTACGGAGGAGGATAATGAACAATTGAAAGGCATAAGCAGAGTAGATTCGCTAAAGAAAATTTTGGAACTAGGCGGCAAAACTATTTCTGAAAAGGAATTTGATGAATGCCTAGTTAAAAAGAATGCATATTATTTGAATTCTATCAAAGATATTTCGCGGTCAAATCTTTTGCCTGGAGTATTGGATCTTTTAATAAAAGCACAAGAAAACGGAATAAAATGTGCCGTAGGTTCGTCAAGTAAAAATGCACGATTTATTATCGATAGACTTGATATAACCTCCTATTTTTCAGTAATAGTAGATGGAAATGATGTCACTTTTCCAAAGCCTCATCCTGAAGTGTTCCTTAAGGGAGCTGAACAAATGGGATTAAGTCCGTCTGAATGTTTGGTTTTTGAAGACGCCAAAAGCGGAGTTGAAGCAGCAAAAAACGGTGGATTCATAGCAATTGGGGTTGGAAATCCTTCCTTGGTTGGTTTTGTAGATAGTTATTTACCTAATTTAATTGAATTTAGTCTAGAGGAGTATGCATAATTTGTTCGAAATAGACGATTGGAAAATTGTTGAAAATGGATTTGATCCATCCAAACAAAAACAAGCTGAAAGTATTTTTAGCATTGGAAATGGTGGGTTTGGTCAACGTGCGAATTTTGAAGAACACTATTCGGGGCCTTCCTTGCAAGGAAGTTATGTAGGAGGAGTGTATTATCCTGATAAAACCCGAGTTGGTTGGTGGAAAAATGGATATCCAGAATATTTTGCTAAAGTTTTAAATTCATGCAATTGGATTGGAATCAATATTGAAGTGAATGGAGAGCAGCTCGACTTGAATAAGCAATCAATCCTCTCTTTTTACCGAGAATTGGATATGAAGCAAGGTCTGTTGATTCGAAGATTTCGTATTCGATTTGATTCAGGCAAAGAATTGGAAGTAGAATCAACTCGACTTTGTTCGATGGCTGATGATGAATTAGCTGCTATTTGCTATTCAGTGACTCCAATTAATTTTAGTGGTAATGTAAAGTTTACTCCATATCTTGATGGTAAGGTGATGAATCACGATTCCAATTACGATGAATTTTTCTGGGATGAGGATAGCCATAAGGTAGATTTGCAAAAAGGATATGTTTGTATACGAACAAAGAAGACCCAATTTACTGTTTCAACGGCAATGCGTTTCTCTTTTTGGAAAAAAGAGGAGTTACTAACCATTCATCCAAATACATTTTCAAAAGATTTCTACGTAGAAAACAACTTTGAACATTTTTTGGAGAAAGGGACAAAATACACGTTAAAAAAATACGTCTCAATTATTTCAACAGTAAATCATTCAGAGTTTTCTGTCATTCCAAGGTCGATTAATAAAGTCAGAGAGGCTTATGTAAATGGATTTGATAAACTCCTTCAAGAACATGTTTTAGCCTGGAAGCAAATTTGGGATAAATCAGATATCGTTATAGAAGGCGATTCCGCGGCACAGCAAGCAATTCGTTTCAATATTTTTCAATTGTATCAAACATATACGGGTAGAAATGAAAAATTAAACATTGGGCCAAAAGGATTTACAGGTGAAAAATATGGTGGAGCAACCTATTGGGATACAGAGGCATACTGTTTACCTTTTTACCTAAAAACAGCTGATCCATCCGTTGCAAAACAATTGTTGATATATCGGTATAATCAATTGGATAAAGCCATTGAAAACGCCCAGAAACTTGGATTCAAGAATGGCGCGGCACTATATCCCATGGTGACAATGAATGGCGAAGAATGTCATAATGAATGGGAAATAACATTTGAGGAAATTCATCGAAATGGAGCCATCGCTTTTGCAATTTATAATTACATAAGACATACTGGCGATGAATCTTATCTCATTCAATACGGACGACCTGTTTTGTTTGCCATAGCCCGTTTCTGGTCTCAACGCTTCAATTGGTCAGAAGATAAAAAGGCTTTTGTGATGTTGGGTGTAACCGGACCAAATGAATACGAAAATAATGTCAATAATAATTGGTATACAAGCTATTTAGCTAAGTGGTGTATTGAATATGCGCTTGATGTTAATGAGAAAATAACTGATAATTCTGTTGAACGCTTGTCTGATTCTGAGGTAAGTTCATGGAATCATTTGGCGAATTCAATTTATTTCCCAAAAATCGAAGGAACAAATATCTTCTTGCAACAAGATGGATTCTTGGATAAGGAGCAACTTTCTGCATCGGATATTCCTGAAAATCAACGTCCAATAAATCAACATTGGTCATGGGATAGAATTTTGCGTTCCATTTTTATCAAACAAGCAGATGTTCTGCAAGGAATTTATTTGTTTGAAGATCATTTTAATCACGAAACTATTCAATCCAATTTTGATTTCTATGAGCCTAAAACAGTTCATGAATCATCGCTTTCACCTTGTATTCACAGTATTCTTGCTGCAAAAATTGGACGTTTAGATAAAGCTTATAAATTGTATTTGAGAACTTCTCGTCTTGATTTAGATGATTATAATCACGAGGCGGATGAAGGATTACACATTACAAGTATGGCTGGAACATGGATGGCAATTGTTGAAGGAATGGCTGGTATTCGCGTATTTTCAGACAGTATTAAGATAAATCCAGTGATTCCTGCTAATTGGCAAATCTATAGCTTTCAAATTTTAGTAAGAAATCAACCTCTGCATATTCGGGTGTCACAACATGAATGTGAGATAATAAATAAAGGAAATCATTCTCTAGATATACTGGTTTACGAAGAAAAAGTTCACGTACAACCGGGTAAATCATGCCTTATTCAAACAACTAAAACTTCTGCCTTATGAAAAAATTAGGATTGTTTTTATTTTTCGTTCAATCGAGCATTGTACTTTTTGGACAAACAATTAGTATCATTGGAACATTTACGAACTGGACGAATGATGTCAATATGAGTTCAACAGATAATACTAACTGGACTTTGAATTATACATTTACAGCTTCAGAACAGTTGAAGTTTAGACAAAATGCCTCTTGGGTAGTCAACTGGGGGAATTCAAATTTTCCATCGGGTACTGGAGTTCAAGATGGACCAAATGTTCAAGTGCCTGCTGGAGAATACAATATTACGTTTAATAGTTCTACTGGCGCGTATAACTTTGAGTCAACCAATCCAAATCCTCCTTCGAATGTAAATCCAATAAATCGCCAATTAGTCTTGCAAGGTTTTTGGTGGGATTACTGGAATGATAATTATCAGAACGGTTGGGCAAATTATCTAACCGAATTAGCTCCACGATTAAAATCACTTGGCGTTGATGCAGTTTGGATACCACCAACCATCAAAAATACGGGAACAAATAGTGTGGGATATGCTCCCTTTGATCATTACGATTTAGGGGATAAATGGCAAAAAGGTTCTGTTAAGACACGTTTGGGAGATAAAGACGAATTACTTAGGATGATGGCAGTGTTGAAAGCGAATGGAATCGATGTAATTCAAGATGTTGTATTGAATCATGTTGTTGGTGCAGGTAGCCAAACTGGAAGTGGTGGACAAGATCCAGCTGCTATTGATGATGGACAAACAAGTAAATACAAAAATTTCCGATATGCTAGTTTTGCTACCCCAGGAAATAATGAAACTTCCTTAAATTATTATGGTAGAGCGGGAAGATTTCCAAAAAATTGGCAAAACTTTTACCCAAATCCAAACAACCCATGTTGTACAAATGAAATAAATAGCCCTTACTGGGGTCCAGACATTTCCTATGAAAGCAATGCGTTCGGTCCGAGTAGCAACGCAACAACGTACAATCCAGCTCAAACTGCTGATTATATGCGAAATGGCATGCGAAATTGGATGATTTGGTATAAAAAACAAATGGGTTGGGATGGAATGAGACTAGATGCTGTTAAACATTTCCCGGCAAGTGTTTCTGAAGATATTTTATGGAATTTGCAAAACAATGCTGGTTGGGCGAGCGGAGGGAATGATCTTTTTTGTGTTGGCGAATGGGTTGGTGGAATTGCAGATTTAGATAATTGGTGCAATGCAGTTCAAAATCGCGCTGGAACCTTTGATTTCTCGTTACGTGGAAATTTATCTAACATTGTTTTGGGTAATGGGAATTATAACTTGGCTGTCCTTCCAGCAAGTCAACAAACAAACAGACAAAGAACAGTTCCATTTGTAAATAACCACGATACGTTTAGACCTCAATTAAATTCTCAAGGAAATTACGTTGGA
>JBIKQS010000130.1:0-6402 GCA_044349575.1 Crocinitomicaceae bacterium | reverse complement strand
CGATTTCTGAATATGCAGAATTCGTGGGTCTTGTGGCCTAAGCACCTGAAAAGTAATAAAAGCCTCTCGCGATTTTTCATGGAGTCCATTTGTTCGTAACACTTGACCGTAATGGTAATAAAATTCGGGATCAGCATATCGACCATAGGAATTTACATGATCGTATGCCTCTTGTTCTTCAGTCTTAAAATTATTCATTTTTCGGTAGCACTCTCCAAGTTTGAAATAATCGTCTGCATTTGGTTTTTTTGCTACTTTTTTTTCATAAAGTTTAGCAGCTTTGAAATAATCCCAATGGTCAAATTTTCTATCGGATTTGGATGTTTGTCCTTCCACAATAAATGAAATGAAAGGAAAAAGTAAGATTAAAATTAGTGTTTTCATGATACGGTTTTTGATATTAAAAAAATCGAGGATTTGACATTTTTGTTTTCGTTGGACTCAAATCCCACCCAAGCATGATTTCATGTGTCCCACTGTTGTATTTACTAGTTTGATTCAAGTAATAATCGAATGAATAGGCCAGACGAAGCAAATTTGAAAACTCAAATTGAACTAAGGCAACCAACATGTTATCAGAACCATTCATATTAATTCGATCTCCGTATCGGTAACCTAAGCCAACATAATAGCGCTTATTAAATATGGCTGTGGCATTCAAGTCAAATACAGTAGGTGCAGCTTGTACATGTTTTATTAATATTGAAGGGCGAATATCAAAGGCATTATTTATCGGTAATACAATCCCAGTGGTCAAAAAATATTGTCTAAAAAATCGTGCTTTGTCTGAGCCTGCCACGTCGGTAAAACCAAACTTTGATTCCATGAGGTGATTGGAGCTAAGTCCAGCATAAAAGCGCTTTTGATAAAAATACATACCAAATGCTGCATCTGGAACCCAACTGTTAGCGGGATTATCTGTAAAAGACAAATCGTTTGGATCTTCTACGTGAATGCGATCCCATTTGATATTCAAATTATTGAGCATTCCGGTAACACCAAGTGAAAGCTTTGCTTTTTTAGTCACAGGGATATGATAAGCATAGGTTAAATTAATTCCCGTATTTCTCATTGGTCCTGTTCTATCGTTATATACTTGAAGTCCTAATCCGACGTTAGTGAATGGAATAGCACTGTGGATGTTAATCGATTGACTTGCTGGGGCATCGGGCATGTTTGCCCATTGATTTCTGTTTACAATGGTTCCTGAAAATGTTTCTCTACTTCCTGCATAACCCGGATTGATGTACATGGGATTAAAAAAGTACATGGAAAAACTAGCGTCTTGTTGTGCCCGCACCATCGATGATAGTATGAATGCACAAATGATGATTGTTGTTTTCATTTCAATTTGTTTTGTTTGTTTCTACTTTTTGCTTTTGTATCGCATCCATGGACTGCGCTCTTAATTGGAATGTAGAGCGCAGTCTAGATGTCTTTTACCTCTTAATAAATACCCACCCTCGTTTTTCTTCCTCATTGTATTCGATGATGTAGAAGTAGGTTCCATCGGTTAATTCGTCTCCATTTTTGTTTTCGCCTTCAAAACGATTTATCTGATTGTCGTAATTTTCGGTAATCCAAACTTCATTTCCCCAACGGTTTATTATTGTTACTTTGTTATCTGCAAAATAATTCAGGATAGGGATGTTCCAATAATCATTTTTACCATCACCGTTTGGAGAAAATCCATTGTAAAAGTCAATTTCAAATACGGAATTCACTAATTTGTATGTTGTATCTGCTCCACAGGTACTTGAGGCAATGAGCATAACTTCAAATTCTCCAGGAGTATTAAATTGATGGTATGGACTTTCTTCGACTGAAGTTTGATTATCATCGAAATTCCAAAAATATGAATTGGAACTAGTTGATTGATTAATGAAATTAAATTCATTTTGATTAATTGAACTAACTTGGAACGATGCATTTGGTAATTCTATTAATTTTAACTTTGTAACCACAACTGAATCACACCCAAAACTAGATGATAGGGTATCATAATAGAATCCACTAGTTGACACAAAATTCCCTCCCAACAAAATACTATCTCCTACGCAAATGAAGGTATTCACTATATTTTCTTTATTAGGATGAACGGTAAGTATTGTATTTATTACTGAGTCGCAGCCGTTAATTGTTTGCATTGTATCGGAATAGGAACCCGCACTTGTGAGCATAAGTTCTCCAAACATGTAATGCGTCCCTTCGCAAATCGAAACATAACTAGTTGATTCATAAATCTGATGAACAAGAACATTGATTTGTTGGATGGAGTCACAACCAGCAGTTGATGAGATTTGGTGATAATAGGTGCCCGTTTCTGAAATGTAAGTACCACCTATGTTTAAACTATCTCCTTGACAAATCGAGGTATTTACAATTTGAAAAGAGGTTGGATTAACGATTAAAGTTGTTGTTATTATTGAGTCACAACCAAATTGTGATGTTAAATTTTGCGTGTATGTTCCTCCGAAATATTCATATTGACCAAATATTAAAGCACTATCGCCTTCGCATATTGTAATTGATGTAACTAGGTTATATGTAGGGTTCACACTTAGTACATTATATACTGTCGAATCACATCCTGTAGCTGTTTGTAGACTGTCTATATAAATTCCAGGAGTGGTTTGATTTGATCCGGCTAAGAATATACTTTGGCCTTGACAAATTGAATGATAGGATGACACAACATGACCAGGATTAACGATTAAGGTTGTTCTCAAAACTGAATCACAGCCTTTGTTGGTAGAAAGTGTATCGAAGTAGATTCCCGCAGTTGTTTGATTTACACCACCCAACAAAATACTTTCTCCTTGGCAAATTTCCGCTGAAATATTGGTCAAATAGGTTGGGTTAACGATTAAGGTGGTTCTCAAAACTGAGTCACAGCCTTTGTTTGTCGCAAGTGTATCAAAGTATATTCCAGCTGTTGTTTGATTAGATCCTCCCAACAAAATGCTTTCTCCTTGGCAAATTTCCGCTGAAAGATTCGTCAAATAGGTTGGATTAACGATTAAGGTTGTTCTCAAAACTGAATCACAGCCTTTGTTGGTAGAAAGTGTATCGAAGTAGATTCCAGCTGTGGTTTGATTTGCACCACCCAACAAGATACTTTCACCTTGACAAATTTCCGCTGAAAGGTTCGTTAAGTAAATTGGATTAACGATTAAGGTTGTTCTCAAAACTGAATCACAGCCTTTGTTTGTCGCAAGTGTATCGAAGTAGATTCCCGCAGTTGTTTGATTTGCACCACCCAACAAGATACTTTCACCTTGACAGATTTCTGCTGAAAGATTGGTCAAATAAATTGGGTTAACAATTAAGGTGGTTCTCAAAATTGAATCACAACCTTTGTTTGTAGCAAGTGTATCAAAGTAGATTCCTGCAGCAGTTTGATTTGCACCACCCAATAAAATACTTTCCCCTTGACAGATTTCCGCTGAAAGGTTCGTTAAGTAAATTGGATTAACGATTAAGGTTGTTCTCAAAACCGAATCACAGCCTTTGTTTGTCGCAAGTGTATCAAAGTATATTCCAGCTGTTGTTTGATTAGATCCTCCCAACAAGATACTTTCTCCTTGACAAATTTCCTCTGAAAGATTGGTCAAATAGGTTGGATTAACTATTAAGGTTGTTCTCAAAACTGAATCACAGCCTTTGTTTGTCGCAAGTGTATCGAAGTAGATTCCAGCTGTGGTTTGATTTGCACCCCCCAATAAAATACTTTCTCCCTGGCAAATTTCCGCTGAAATATTGGTCAAATAGGTTGGATTAACGATTAAGGTTGTTCTCAAAACTGAATCACATCCTTTGTTGGTCGCAAGTGTATCGAAGTAGATTCCCGCAGTTGTTTGATTTGCACCACCCAACAAAATACTTTCACCTTGACAGATTTCAGCTGTTAGGTTCGTTAAGTAAATTGGATTTACAATTAAAGTTGTTCTCAAAACTGAATCACAACCTTTGTTTGTCGCAAGTGTATCAAAGTAGATTCCCGCAGTTGTTTGATTTACACCACCCAACAAAAAACTTTCACCTTGACAAATTTCTGCTGTTAGGTTTGTTAAGTAGATTGGGTTTACAATCAACGTTGTTCTCAAAACTGAATCGCAGCCTTTGTTTGTAGCAAGTGTATCAAAGTATATTCCAGCTGTTGTTTGATTGGATCCCCCCAACAAAATACTTTCTCCCTGGCAAATTTCAGCCGAAAGATTCGTCAAATAGGTTGGATTAACAGTTAAGGTTGTTCTCGAAATTGAATCACAGCCAAATGGCATTGGAAAAGTAAGATCGTAATTCCCACTGGTTTTGCGATAAAAACCATTAATTAAAACACTATCGCCTTGGCAAATGGAAACTGATGTAATGTGGATTGGAGCTGGAATTACAGTAACATTCACATGAATATCCGACGCTAGGTTGTTACAAGGTGCTATCACATGAACAGAATAGGTTCCGGATGTAAAAACAGTTATTGATTTAGTCGTGGCACCGGTTGACCATGAATATGTCGGGCTTTCAGGAGCGGATAACACCACGGAATCTCCCAAACAAAATGTGAGTGGGCCATCTGGAGTTATTATATTTGGTGTCTCATTTAATACAATATTTATATCACGAGTTTTAATGGCTCCACCGTGCGATAATATACGACCTTCGATAAACACATTTTCCAATATACTTTCCGCTCCATTAGACCCGATGATAGTTCCTCTAAAAATAGAGAAGGGGGCAATGCCTACATTTCCGTTAATAACCCAAAAAATATTTTTAGCCTGGGCACTATCCAATAATACAACATTTGAATAGGAATTTGCATCAAAATTCCCTCCAATCTGAATGATAAAAACGGCATCTGGATTTCCTTGTGCATCAAAATACAATGTATCGGAAAGATGAGTGTTTGAACCCAAACAATAGGTATTTGGGGTTAATCTCAAGCCATAACCCAACATATTCGGTTTCAATAATTGAATGTCGCAAGTATATGCATTTAGTTCATTAAATAGGGCTAAATTATCAATCTCACCTTGAATAGTCCAAGCATCTGGCGTGTAATGTATCATACCATTTACCCCAGCCGTATCAAATCCATCAACAATTCCACTATTCGTTCCAACATCACCAGTTATGGTTGTAGTTCCTGTGTTTTTTATAGAGCCATTATCATTAAAAATGGAGAAACACCCCAATGAACCTACATTTGGCATAGAAGGACCGATTAAGGTTGATAATCCGCAACCGTAAGGAATGTTTACGGTTGTAGTGTTTATTAGAATGGCACCATTAGTTGTTGCTATTCTGCCATCTGTTTTTGAACCTGCTGCACAGCTGATATTAGTATTTCCAAAGAAATTTCCTTTTAATACTGCGGATGTTCCAATGGCTATACTTCCATTAACTCTCCAAAAAACTTTGCAGGCTTGAGAGCCATTAATGAGTTGGATTTTTGCTGAATTGGCAACACTTAAATTTCCATTTATTTTAAAAATAAAAACAGCATCTGGATCTCCTTGTGCATCAAGAAGCAAAGTGCCTGTTAAAAGAGCTGCCAAAGTAATTTGATGAACCCCAGGATTGACAATTTGTCCATTTCCAATAGTTGATCCTAAAGTTGAGGTTGGAGTTTGTCCTCCCAAATTCGTATAGACGTTTAATAAATCAGAACTTGCTAAAGCGCTCGAAGGATCTGTATCATGGAAGATTCCATTTATGTTATAGGAGAATCCTGAGATGGTTCCTGAATTTGTCCCTATATTCCCTATAGAATAGGAAAGTCCTGTATTGGTGATGTTTCCTGATGAAGTAAATAGAGAATAGGAATTAAGTTCTCCCAAATTTGGCGCAGTTTGTCCAAAATATATTCCTTTGGTCAACAAGCAGAGGAAGAGCAGTATGTAATTTTTTGCTGAATTTTTCATGACGTGTAGTTTAATATTAATTTTCTGTCAATGTCTTCAGCAAAGTTATCGGAGGTGTGTTTTAAAGAGATTACAGATGCAGTCTGAACTTTTATATGTTTCATTTGCAAATGCTTGTTGCATCTACGATTCAGAATTCACTGCTTTAGTAATTCGCAGTAATAACCTAGGTGTTTTATTCGCTTAGGTGTGCCTAAATGATATAAGTTTAGACTAGTGAAATCATGAAAAATGCAGAATATATAAAATTATACTACGAAACTATGGGTAGGTAGCACCTAAATGTTGTTCCATGGTTCGGGGTGCTCGAAACTTCAATTTTTCCATTATGCGCTTCGATTACCACTTTTACATAATAAAGTCCAAGCCCAAATCCCTTGACATTATGAAGGTTGCCTGTGGGTACGCGGTAAAATTTCTCAAAAATATGGTGTAAATTTTCTTTAGAAATACCAATGCCATTATCTGTTATCTC
>JBIKQS010000010.1:0-19844 GCA_044349575.1 Crocinitomicaceae bacterium | reverse complement strand
ATTTGGTCTAATTCTAAAATAGTTTTTACGCGTTGTAAATTCCGCACCAGCATGAATCGAATAAAAGGGATATAAATTATCACCACCGAACGAAAAATCTACTTTAGGACGTGTAATATGTTTGGCGGAGAAACCAGCAAAATATTTTGAACGATCATCTCTTTCCAACTGATAAAATAGACCTGCTCCAATATCAAGCGCAGCATAAGACTTATTCAAATTTTCTCCACTTGGACCATTCGAATTAAAGGTAGTTCCATTCCATTGAGATTCCCAAGTTTGATATCTCGGATTAAATCCTTGCGTAAAAAATCCTGGTGCTAAACCAACCGATAATTTATTCTGATAATCCATTTGAATGGTATAATTTACCGGAATGGAAAATGAATTTGTCATAAATCGAGCATCTCCAGTTTGATCGTTATAAAAATTTAATCCTAATCCAAAGTTATTTTCACCACCTGTTTGATCAGGGATTTTCATTTCAGCAGATAAGGAATTAGTTCGCATAGGCGCACCACCAACTGTGAAATATTGCATTCTGAAATTTGAAAAAACAGAATAACTAGAACCATCTGTTGCAACCGCAGCTGGATTTACAAGTGCATTTGAAAAATACCAATTGCTCGATTGAATATCCTGCTGTGCAATCAAATCAACGGAACAAACAGACAATAGTAATAACGATATAATTGTTCTCATTCTTTTATCTAAATAATGTAACATTTCCTTTTAAATTACTTGACCGACCATTAATCAAGCGATAATCAATCGTGTAAACAAAAGTTGCTGGATTTTCAGGCTTACCATTGAACGTTCCGTCCCAACCTTCATGTGGATCTGAAGTTTTGAATACAAGTATACCGTATCTGTTATATACCTTAAAGTCAATCTCTGCAATCGCACCTCCCTCCATAAAACCATTCGTGTAGTTGTTATCCGCATCCACATTCGTCAATACTTTTAAAAAGTCATTAACGCCATCACCATTTGGTGAAAATGAATTGGGAACTTGAACAATTTCTTGGTAATTGACATTTACTAGGACAGTGTCATATGCAGTACAACCATTTATTGAATAACTAACCACGTAGTAGGTATCATAAAACGGATTAACTACCACTGAATCACCATTGTTTACAACAAAACCATCCTCAGAAACACCACTTGGATACCAAATCAATTCACCTCCAACTGGCGAACCCTCTGCCCACAAATAAGCTTCTTGGTACATATTAATCAATGTATCAGGAATTTCAACATAAGCACCATTTGTCGTATCTGACAATGTAGCTGAAACAGATGGAAGAGCAGTAACAGTTATTGTTTGCGAAGTTGAAACCGTTCCAAAAGTATTACTCGCCGTTAACGTAATTGTATATGTACCAGCTACTGGAAAACAAACCGGACCGGGATCAGGACCTGAATACGAACTTGGTGTTGCTCCTGCCCCAAAACTCCAAACCCAACTAGTAGCCGCATTTTGAGATGTATTTTCTATTTGAATACATTCTCCAGCACAAACAGAATTCTCAGAAACCCCGAAGGTAGCTGTTGGGGCTTGAGCAATTGCATTTGAGAATGAAACACTCAAAACAATCACAACCAAAACACAAATTAATTGTTTCATAATGATCTAAAATTCGAAAAGTTTTTACGAAAGTAATGAAAAAAGTTTCAAAAACATAAATTATTGACTAACCGAAATCAATTTTCTAATTTGGGCCATCTCCTTAACATCATGAACACGAATTATTTTTGCGCCTCTCGTCGTTAAAATTGAATTTAATACAGTAGTACCATTGAGGCTCTCATCTGGTGTTAATTCGAGAGTTTTATAAATCATGGATTTTCGAGAAACGCCAACAAGAATAGGGTAGTCAAAAATTTGTAACAGTTCGAATTTACGAATAAGTTCAAAATTTTCATCTATACTTTTGGCAAAACCAAAACCTGGATCGATAATAATATCTTGAATCCCTAAACTTTTGCAAAGAGCTATTTTTTTTGATAAGTGACTTATTACATCAATTATATAGTTTTCAGAATCAAATGGAAGTACAGATTTAATAAATCCAGGTGAATGCGTTAAAACATAAGGAATTTTATTCTTAGCAGCTACGTCCAAAATTGACTCATCTAATTCACCAGCACTCACATCATTCATAATATTTACGCCGCAATCATACGCTTCTTGAGCAACTTCTCCATACATGGTATCAACTGAAAGTAAAATTTCAGGGAATTTTTTTCTCAGAAACTCAAGCACTGGTAGAACCCGTTGTTTTTCCTCTTGAATTGATGGGAAACGGGCACCCGGTCTTGTTGACGCTCCACCAACATCAATTATATCAGCACCATCCTCAATCATTTCTGAAACATGTAACGCTATAGCATTCAGTCTTGAAAAACGACTTTTTTCATAAAATGAATCAGGTGTACAATTAATAATTCCCATTATCTTTGGAGTCGATAAATCATAAAGTACACCTTTAGAATTTATCATGTTGGATATATTGCTTAATTCTGAATTCATTTTCGCTATGAAAAGTACAACGTTAGAGTATACAAATATAATGAATGTTTGTCGGGAAATCTTTACTAAAAAAACGAAAGATTATGGTACTTCTTGGCGAATACTCAGACCAAGTTCATTAACGGATCAAATTTTTATTAAAGCTCAACGTATTCGAACAGTACAAGAAACTGGAGAAAACAAAGTTGGTGAGAGTTTTGAAGATGCTTTTTCTGCAATTGTCAATTATTGCATAATGGCAATTATTCAAGTTAGAATTGGTGCTGAAACAAAGGATGATTTAAGCGCTGAAGAGGCCTCTGAATTATATAATCAAATAGCTAACGAAGCTTTTCATTTGATGGAGAAGAAAAATCATGATTATGGAGAAGCTTGGAAAGACATGCGTGTGAGCTCATTAACGGACTTAATTTTAACAAAAGTTCTTCGAATCAAGCAAATTGAAGATAATCAAGGAAAAACCCTTGTTAGTGAAGGCATTGAAGGCAACTACTTTGACATGCTTAATTACTCAATATTTGCGCTTATTCATTTGAAACATGGTGTTAACTAAGTGTTAAAAGAAAAAAATCAATTTACTATTTATTTATATTTGATAAAAAATAAGTATGGCAAAAATTAAAACCTTTCTTCCTTGGACATTCAGAATTATTTTGTCCTTTTTGTTTCTTTTATCAGCTGCGTCTAAATTATATCCAAGCCCAAATTTTGGAATAACAATGTTTGAAGTGAAACAACTCGTTCCAATGGGATTTGATGCCTGTTTCGCTCCCTATTTTTCTCGATTTATAATTGGTGCGGAGATTTCATTAGGACTTGGTCTTTTATTTCCTCATTTCTTAAAATCCATCGTTATTCCCGTTAGTACTTTACTTTTAGCCATTTTTGTTGGGCATTTAACTTACGAAATTATCCAAACGGGTAATGAAGGAAATTGCGGCTGTTTTGGCGCCTTGTTGCCAATGACACCTCTTCAGGCTATAATTAAGAATTTAGGAGCTATTGCCATGCTAGTTTACCTTTATTTCAACGTTAAAGATCGGGAAAAAGGGAAAAATAATTTTTTCATTTTAACATCACTTTTCTTAGGTTCAACACTTTTTATGTTTGGTTTAACGCCCATGGAAAAATGTGAACGAGCAGAAACAGTAAATACCCAGAATGTCATTTATGACAACGACAGCACAACAATTGCTACAGAAAATGAATTATCAAAAAGCAACAGCGGTTCAACGGTTGCAGCAGATACTCTTCAAAAGAAAGCAGAAAATACTGGACCTAAAAAAGTGACCTCAGCTTTTGGTAAATTAGTACCCGGAATAGATAATGGTAAAAAACTCTTGTGTTTCTTTGCTCCAGGTTGTGATCATTGTCAAGCCGCTGCTAAAACAATTACTCAATTGAGTAAGACAATTCCAGATTTTCCCCAAGTGCACGTTGTTTTTATGGAAGAAGAAACCGAAAAAATTCCAGAATTCTTTAAAATAGCTGGAAAAACATTTCCGTATCAAATTCTTGGAATTGCAAAATTCGTAACTACTATGGGCACGTCCAAAGATACACCAGGTGTTGTTCTCATGTGGAACGGAAATATTATCAAGTTTTTTGATGGAATAAATGCAAATCAATTCGATGCGGCAAAACTAAAGGCTGAATTAGCGAAAATGAAATAAGGAGAGATCCGTATCTCATTTTTTGAAAAGTCATTGTGCATGAAATAAAACGTTAATTTTGAAGAAATTTTCTTCATGAAAAAGTTATCGTTTTTACTAATCAGTTTTTCCTTCGTTTCCATATCTATGGCCCAAAACATACAACCTATTGCTACAAAAAAAAGCAAGCAATTAACAATTCATAATCATACACGAATAGATGATTATTACTGGATGAACGAACGCGATTCAAAACCTGTAATGGATCATTTGAAATTAGAAAACGAGTATACAGAAAACTATTTCAAACCACTACAAGGACTGGTTGGTGGACTAATGAAGGAGTTTAACGAACGAATTAATCCAAATGAGGTAAGCTCACCTTTTAAATTAAATAATAGAATTTACCAAGTAAAAAATATTGAAGGGAAAGACTATCAGCAAATTGTATCAATTGATGGAGAAAAACAAACACTTTTCCTTGACGAAAATGAACGTGCAAAAGGCAATTCATTTTATGAACTAGCAGATTGGAGTCCGTCTCCGAATAATGAATTATTAGCATTGAGTGAGGACTTTGTAGGTAGGAGAAAATACAACATCACATTTAGGCAAAATAAATCAGGTAAATTTTTAAAAGATAAAATATCTGATGTAAGCGGAGGATTAGTTTGGGCAAATGACAACAAAACAATATTTTACGTTAAAAAAGATGCTCAAACCTTACGCGAATTTCAAATATATCGTCACGAGTTGGGAACTGATTCCAAGAATGATGTTCTAGTATACCAAGAAAATGATGAGCTTTATAGCGTTGGGATTGGTAAATCGATAACCAATAACTATTTGATTATCTATTCTTTCAGTTCTACCACATCCGAAATGCAGTTAATTGATGCTAACAATCCAATAGAAAAACCAGTTGTATTTCTTAAGCGGGAAAAAGGACATTTGTATGAAATTGCGCATCATGAAAATGGATTTTACATTTTAAGTAATAAAAATGCAGCAAACAAACGCTTATTGTTTTCTGCGACAATACCTACAAGTATAGAAACATGCAAAGAGATAAAGGGTCATGATTCCCAAACTCTTTTGGAAGGGATAGCTGTTTTCAAAAACTATTTATTGATTGAAGAAAGAAACAACGGGTTATTAAAGTTAAAATTGAAGAATTTACAAACGAATGAAGAAAAGTATATTTCAATAAATGAAGAAACCTATTTTCTTGGATTAGGATTGAATGATGATTATAATTCGGATGAGATTTTTTATTCGTATAATTCAATGACAACACCTTCAACTGTATACAAATACAATATGAACTCTGGTGTAAAAGTCATTTGGCATCAAAAAGAACTATTAGACAAAACTTTCAATCCTGAAAACTATGAATCAAAACGAATTTGGGCTGTTGCTAATGATGGAACTAAAATCCCTGTATGCTTGGTTTATAAAAAAGGAGTGGATTTGTCGAAAGCTCCTTGCCTTTTATATGGATATGGATCTTACGGTTACACGCTTCCAGATGTTTTCAGTGCAACTCGATTGAGTTTATTAAACCGAGGTTTTGTATATGCCACGGCACATATTCGAGGGAGTAAATATATGGGCGAGGAATGGTATGAGAATGGTAAATTCCAAAAGAAAATTAATACATTCACCGACTTTATCAATGCAGCAGAATTCCTTGGCAATATGGGATATTGCGCTAAAGATAAAATTTATGCTCAAGGTGGGAGTGCAGGTGGTCTATTGATGGGAGCAATAACCAATATGGCTCCGTATTTATGGAAAGGTATTATTTCTCAAGTTCCATTTGTTGATGTAGTAACAACCATGTTAGATGAATCAATTCCACTTACAACAGGAGAATATGAGGAATGGGGCAATCCAAATGACCAAGAATTTTACAATTATTTATTAAAATATTCCCCGTACGACAACATCCATAAAATGGATTATCCATCTATGTATGTTACGACAGGTTATCATGATTCGCAAGTGCAGTACTGGGAACCCATGAAGTATGTGGCAAAATTAAGAGAACATAGAACAAATGAGAATCCGCTTGTGTTTGAATGCAACATGGACGCGGGACATGGAGGAGGATCAGGAAGAACGAATGAACGATTAGAAGTAGCAAAAGTATATGCGTTTATCCTCAACTTGGAAGGTATTAACAAGTAGTTTTTTTCTGCTTCTTTTCAACTTTGGACTATGCCAAACCGATAGTTCATCAAAAATTACTGACTTTAAAAAAAACTTAATTGTCTATTCTGATTTAGGATTCACATCTGCACCTTTTACAATTAGTTATCCATTTTCAAATGAGATAAATCAAATAACCTACAAAAATAATTTTAAAACTTTCTTAGGGCTTGGCGTATCCTATAAATGGTTTTCATTGCGAGTTGGATTTCCAATTTTATCCAGTTTCAGACCTATTGAAAAATATGGGAATACAAAGCAATTCAATTTTGGTTTTGACTATTCACTCTACAAAATGTATTGTGATTTAGAATTCAAATATTTAGAAGGATATTCCCTACAGAAGGCAAATCGATGGGATACATCGATGACACCAAATGATATTCAAGGAAATTTAGCATCCTTTAACCTGGCACTCAACACCTGGTATTTTCACGACAAAGACTTTAAAATGAATGCTTTACTAGGAAAAAGAGCACATTACAATAGGGAAGTTAAAACTTGGTATATAAAGGGAACTATTAACCTCTTTGGTCTAGACAATAAAAATAACACCTTGATTCCTGAGCAACTAATAGATGATTCTAATTCAAAAACTGCAATTACTAGTGTACAATCCTTTGACTTTGGATTAATCCCGGGCTATGCTTATGTAAATAGAATAAATAATTGGCAATTTGCTGGTTGGTTTGGTTTTGGACCAGTAATTCAGTCTAAGTTTTATTCCTATTCTGGAAATTCAAGAGCATTTTTGGGATTGGCGCCAAGATACGATTTTCGAATTATGGGAGGATATTCCAAATCTGAATACTTTATTTTTCTCGTTACAGACTTTGATAATAAATCCGTACGATTTACAGATTTAGTTGTGCGGCAATATTTCTACAGCATTAAATTGATTGGAGGATATCGTTTTGGTGTAAAAAAATAAAAGCACCTATTTTATAATCCTCTTAATTTTTGACAAAACTTTTCTCCAAAACGATTTTTTGTCTTCCATATAATATCCCTGGGTATACCCATAGCCATACCCATAGCCATAGCCGTAACCATAACCGTAACCATAACCGTAGCCTTTAGAACCATAAGTTCCATTAAGGAGAACTGCCATATTATTTAATCGTTTTTCCTTAAATAAGTCTGCTGCTATATTCAACATTTTACGAGGAAGTTGATTGGCTCGAACTACATAAACTGTTACATCGGCATAATGTGAAATCAGCAAGGTATCTGTTACAATTCCAACCGGAGCTGTATCAACAATAATAAAATCAAAATCTTGTTCGGCTTGCTTAAACATCAATTCAATTCGTGAATTCATGAGTAATTCAGAAGGATTCGGAGGGATATCTCCAGATGGAAAAATATATAAGTTTTGATCTAGATCAGATTGATATATAAAATCATAAATCGAAGAGTTTTGATCAACTATATAATTTGTAATTCCTTTAGATTTATCCTTACCCAAATATTGTTCTAGTTTGGGGGCCCTTAAGTCCATACCTAGCAACAAAACTTTTTTACCTGATAGGGCAATTGAGAGAGAAAAATTAACCGCTGTAAAGGATTTTCCTTCCTTGGCAACTGTAGATGTAATGAAAATAAAGTTCCCTGTTTCCTTTTGTATCGATGATCTTAGTAAAAAATCAGTATTGGTTCTCAAACTTCTAAAAGATTCAGAAATAGCAGTTTTACTGCCTCTTGAAATGACAATATTTTTATTTTTTTCACCTAACGGGATATTCCCAAGATAAGGGAGGTTTAATCGGGAAATATCTGATTTGCTATACACCTTATCTCTAAGTAGATTCTTCAAGTAGATATATAAAATCGCAAAAAATATGGCTACTGAAACAAAACTGATATATACTGTTGGAATATTAGGTGAAATCGGCACATAACTACCAAATGAATTGTCTATAACTTTCGCGTTCCCTATTTTTGCAGCCATTGCAATTTGAGCCTCCTCCATTTTTTCTAAAAGATATAGAAAGAGAGATTCTTTTATTTTTTGTTGGCGTGACAATTCCCAATATTCTTTGAATTTTCTAGGCGTTTCAGACATTCGCCCTAGAACCTCACCTTCACTTGAATTTAGTTCAGTTAATTGTTCTTTTTGTGCCTCGATAATATTCTTTAAACTCTTAACAATATTCTTCTTTGTTTCGGACAACTTAAAATTTATATTTTGAATTTTCTGATTTTTTTCAGTCACCGTTTTGAGTAATTCAGTTCGTTGAAAAAGTAATTTATTATACTCCTCTACCGACTTATCAATATTCAAATCTATTCCGCCTAGATTTATATCTATGGGATCATATTTACTATCAACATTTTGAATATTCTTAAGCATCAATTTCCTAATCTCATTCTCGGTTGAGGCATCAATAATTTTCTTACTTAGATCTGTTTTAAAAATAAAATCATACTCAGTCTCTTTTTCTAAGTCAATAATATTTTGAGAGTTCTTAAATTTCAAAATCTTACCCTCAATAGAATCTAATTCAGAATTAAGAATTCTTGACCTTTCTGAAATAAAATTTCGCGTATTTTCCGAAACAATTTTTTTATCAATGATGGCATCAACATTGTAAAATTCAATCAACTTATCGATAACCTTTATCCCTTTATCTTGACATCTGGTCCTTAAATTAATATTTAAAACCGTTGAGCTTGAGCTTTCTTGTTCCACCGTTAAATTTGAAACTATTTTCTGGGTAGCCAAATCCTCCGTAAGCACCTTAACAAGAATATTTCGAGAAACATATTGTCTCAAATTCTCACTTCTTGGCTTTAATGAAAATTTTAGCCCTCGATAATCAATTGGAGTATTAAATTTGGCAGTTTTTAAAACCTTTTCCTCAAGATCAAGAATGTAGAAACTATTGATATCCTTTATTTTTACAATAAAGCTAACATTTACAATATTGTCTGAGGTATCCTTTAATAGAACACTAAATGGTCTGCCATCGAAAATTTCACGTTGTTGAAATCCAGTTAAACTTCCTTTGGAATAATACTCGATATTCAAATTAAGTTCTTTTACAACTTTAGAGATTAGGCTTCGTGACTTTAAAATTGATTTCTCGTTATCTACCGAATTAAAGTTGTTGAAAATTTCTAAATCTTCAAATGCAGAATATTCAGTTTGACCTGTATTTTTCTTTTCGTTGTTTTTTATTAGAATTTTTGCGTTTGATTGAAAAACAGGTACTGAATACCGCAAATACGTAATGCTTGCAACGATTGCAATCCCAATAAAAAAGATAAAAAGTTTCCAATGAGAAACATAATCCAATAATACTTCCTTGAATGTTCTTGTTTTAAGAACTGACGTAGATTCCACCTTCTCCTCAATCAAGTTAAATTGATTCATTATTGCTTGATTAGATTTAAAAAAGTGACTATTAATGAAAGAGAGGATATTGCTGGGAGATAATATTGAGCATAATTCAATTGATTTAACCGGACTGAGGTTGTTGAGACAAAAAGAAGATCATTTTGTTTGAGATAATAATACTCCTTCCCAAAATGATTTGATTGAGTTAAATCAATAACATACTCCTTCTGCATGCCATTATCTGTCCTAATCAATTTCACATTTTTTCTATTCCCCGAATAATTCAAATCTCCCGCTAACGCAATAACCTCATAAAGTGTTATCCTTTCATTTGGTATTTGATAAATTCCTGGTAATTTGACATCTCCTAAAATAGACACCTTAAAATTCAAAAGTTGAACATAAACGATTGGATCAATAATATATTCTTTCAGCAAATTCCTTAGTTCTTCTTGTAATTCAAATTTAGCTTTACCTGAAGCTTTTACTTTTCCTATAGTCGGGACATCAATAAAACCTAAAGTATCAATCGTAAAACCATTTTGTATAGGACTCCCTGAGTTGTATGTTTGATTGGTTCTGATGTTTTGAGATGAAAAAGGTGCGAAAAGTTCATTAACATCCTTACTGGCGGTGTAAATGGAAATATCCAAAATATCACCAGTCTCAAAAATAGGTCCTGTGTATTTGAATTTAGCAATTTTCAAACTATCTGAATTTGCCTGCTGTTGCTGGAAATAGTTGATTTTAGAAGTCGTAATACAAGAGCCAAGTGAAATTGCAAGAATACCTACAAAAATCAAATTATAAAGAGGTTTAATCATGAACTTCTTTTACGTTTTACAATGATACAATAAATAGCTAAAAAAAAATAACGAAAATCGACAAATTTATTTTTTGTGTAATCGTTCATATAAATTTCATCTGCCTTAACAACTTCTTCAATACTTGATCTCATATCAAGTGAAACATAGGGAGGAATGCACCCTGGTTTAAAATTTAATCTTCTTTTTTTTATGTAATCAGGTAATTGATCAAAATAGGCTTCGCCAACGGGCCTTAATCCAACCAATTTAAGGTCTCTTCTTAACAAATTGTATAATTGAGGTAGTTCGTCAATCCAAAACTTACGCAGCAATTTACCCCATTTAGTTATTCTAAAATCATTCGAAATCTTTCCACTTGAATTGAACCCATAATTTTGAATCATATATTTATGAATGAACTCTGAATAAGAATGCATTGTTCGAATTTTATAAACTTTAATTTTCTTACCGTTAAGCCCCAACCGTTCAATCGAAATGATCAGGCCTGTATCTACCTTTTGAGTGTATTCTTTAGAAACTTTTTGAATTTTAAACGTATGGTAACCTTGGATTGGGGTAAAAGAAATGATTTCAAATCCATTGTAAATAAATCGTCCGAGTATTTCTGCTTTAGACATAAATCTACTCTGATTGAAACCTATTAATTTGTAGATATTCTTAGAAAAATAAACTTTAGGTAAAAATCTGAAAAACAAAAATTCCAACATCGAAAAAAATATCCCAATAAATGGAAGTTTACGAAGCTTTCTTGTTTTTTTCCAATCTTCCAACGTCACGACACGACCTATTACCATACAATTAATATCCTCTGAATATCTTTTTAGTAATAAATTCACGTCCTTGAAGTCCTCTAAATTTTCCTCCAACGTATGTAGAACCGTTTTTTCTTCCAAACTTTTAAACTTAAAAATCCTTCGTTAAATGTGAAACTATTTAAATTTAGGATAATGATAAATCACTAAATTTTACTATATTTACTTCAAATTTAAGAAGTTCAACCCAAACTATTGCGAGGGTACTGTTTTTCTACGAAGTAATTTAAATTTTGTTTAAAATTTTACTATGAAAAATTATTTAATTTTTATTTATATCGTTCTGAACTCTGTAATTTACGCACAACAGGTTCAATTAACAAGTACATTCTGTAATTCAAATTTAGGAGCTTTAGGTTCAAATTTTTACTGGAATGCAAATGGAGCACAACAATACAGAGTTAGAATTACACAAGGATCAAGCACTTGGGTTTTTGAACCTGGATTTTCAAGCACAGGAGCACCAAAAACATTCACAAACTTAATTTTTGCGGGAGTAGGCCCTCAGTACAGTACAACCTATGCTGTTCAAGTTGACTTTATGGTTGGGGGTTCTTGGCAGAATAATTGGGGACCAAGTTGCACAGTAACAACACCGCCACCGTCAGGCATTCAACTTGAAACTGCATATTGCAATGCCACATTACCAACATTAAGTTCAATTTTTAGAGCTCAAACATTAAGCGGAGGTACGACTTGGAGATTTAGGGTGACAAATACGGTAACAGGAGAAGTCAAAGTAGTTGATAAAGGTGCTTCGTTTGGAAGCACTACTACACGTAGGACAACCTCAATAAGTCAATTAGCCTCATTGCCAGCTGTATCGGGTAGTATAACAGCAATTGGTCAAGCCATTTATACAATAGAATGCGCTGTTAGTGTTCAAGGCGGTCCTTTCAGCTCGTATGGACCTGCATGTAATGTTACCATTACACAATCATTAAATCCTACTATTGTGTCTGGCGACTGCGGAGTTGAACATAATTATATTTTTCAAGACTTTTTAGATGCTGTCCCCCCTACTCCATCAACAGGTTGTTCTTACCAGTTTAGGCTAATTGACCAATCAAACTCCGTAGCAATTGAATCAGCTGTTTTGAGTAATCCAAAAGTTAAAATTTATGATATTCCCGGATATGCCTATAGTAAAACTTATTCTGCATCAGTTCGTTGTATACGACAAGGCATAATTGGCTCTTACGGACCATCTTGTATTTTGAACACTGAAAACACACCATATACAAAAATCCAAGACGGACAGTTTTCTACAATAGACAATTGTGATGTAAACATACCAACATTTACTCAACGATTATATGCGTTTGCTATTCCGGGCGGATCTTATCAATTTGAAATTACAAACGGTAGTGCTACTTATTATCATCAAACGAATAATATTCGTAGTTTTCGATTATCGGAAGTAGCTGGATATGTTCAAGTTTTTAACACCAATCATAACATTAAGGTAAGGGTTTCAATGAATAATTATGCAACTTATGGTCCTTGGGATGCAAGTTGTTTCGCTAAAACTCCACTTGCTATCATGGAAAATGAGGATAATAATTTTGTTAGCGACAATCAAGGAAAGCAACTTCAAATTACAGTTTACCCAAATCCATCGAATACTAATTTTAATTTAAAATTTGTCGATGAAGATTTATTTGAAAATCTCAACGCAAAACTGTATGATTACAACGGCAAGTTAATTTTTGAAAAAGAACTTGACAAGTATTCGATTAATAATTTTTCTTTCGGGGATCAACTAACAACAGGATTGTATCAGTTGGTTCTTCAGGATAATGAAGGAAGGGTAGAGAATTTTCGACTATTCAAGAATGAATAATTTTAATTAACCTTTTCAACGGGTTTTTTGCTCTTTGCGTATACTTTTCAAATAGCCAAGGCAATAAATCTTGATTCCATCTTTGGGGATGAAAATTAATCATAATTTTATTCGGTAATAAATCACCTTTAATTGAAGAAATAATTTCGTTTGTTGAACGAAATGCAAAATTAAAATCACTTACAACTTTATCACGCACACTTGATTCCTTGGCATTCCATGAACGACCTGTATCGGTAAGGTAAAGAATTTCATTAAAATCTAATTCAAAATAGGGCTCCCCAATAATCTTGTATTCTTTATAGTCAATGTGTTTCCATATCTCTCTATTGTCATATCTAGATAAAGGACTTCCGTGCATGCAGATAGTAGATACAGTAACTAGATTTCTCAAATTAACCAAATTTTCTTGAAAGTCAATTATTGCCTTCTGCACATCCCCTTTTGTTGTGGCTAGATTTTCATAATGGTAACCTACTTCGTGTCCCAAAGAGGCTATTTCTTTAATTATAGGCTCATTCCAGCTACATTTTTTTGCTCTAAAATAAAACACACCCTGTATTCCTCTTTCATACTGTAAAGTGGCAAAAAGCAAAGAATTCATTGGTTTTTGATCAACATCATGTCTCAATAGTACAACCCTTTCATTTGGTGAAACAAGAAAATCATCAAAACGTTGAAAGGTATAATTAGCTTCTTTAAAAGCCTCCAATAATTTGAGGTAAGAATCTATGGTGAAATCTCTTGCCATACTATTTTAAAAATGATTGGTGTAGTTGAAAATAAAATCACTAACATCAATTTTACTTTGCCACATTGTTTCAACTCTCTTGTTCCATTTTCCCTTACTAGAGTCGTCATTTAATACCTTTTCTAAATGATCAATCATCTTATTAAAATCAGTAGGTTGAAATGAATAACACAATTCAAACTTCTTTTCAATTTCGTTAGGCACAGACAACTTACCCGCAAAAGTATTACACTTAAAGGAAGGAGTTCCTAAAATAGCCGCCTCCGAAGTCATAGTTTGGCTATCTCCAATAAATGCTGATGCAAAGTATAAAATAGAATGTATTTTATCCGGATTAACTTTAATTCTATAACTTTCAAATTCACCTTCAATTGGATTTTCGGAAGTAATAAAAACTTTACCGTATTTCTCTAACAATTCAATTAAAATCCTTTTTTGCGCCAATGAAATTCCTTTATGGCCATTGTCATGATGCCCTTTTAATGCAACAAATCGAAGGACAAAAAACTTTTCACCCTCGCTAATAGCTAACTCAGATAAAACACTTGAATCAGGTTTAAAATAATTTGGATGTAAATAGGCCAGTTCATGATATCCTGGGTATGAAACAACTTTATTATGAAACTTATTGAAAGTTATACAATCTGGCGCCAGTATAATTGATGCAAAAGGATAGGAATATTTTGTTATAAATGGAACCATTTCCTCATCATCATCACTTAAATGAATTGATCTAAAATCTCGAATAAAAATGGTTAAAAGGTCATTTGTAAAAGAACTTCCCAATCCTATCTTCAATTTATTTCTCTTTGCAATTTTAAACGCTCTATAGGTGAAAATAAGTTGCTTGATTAATTTACCCAATGTTCCATTTCCTTTTCTTCCGATAGTAATATAAGGGATTTGGTAAATCTTTAAAAGCTCTGTAATAGATTGATCATTTTTTGTAATTACCACAACATTCTTCTCTGATTTCTCTAACTTTTCTATCACAAACCTCAAAAGATGAACTTGGCCCGGATGATTTATTTCAATTAAAAACCCCATTTTATCTTTTAAGTAAAAAATAAGGTAATAAGATTTTTTCCATTACCCAAGGTAATAAATCTTTTCTGTCCCAGACAGCATTTTGTTTTAGGTATCCTTTTGGTGGAGTTGTGATTGTCATTTTTTTTAGCCGCATTCTCCAACGAGTCGGAAAATCAGTTAATTGATGAATAAAATAAGCATTAGTTTGTTTTTGAGGTTCAAAATCTCTTTGTGCTTTAGATAGATAATCATAATAAGAACCTAATAAGTCAACATTAGCCGCTTGACAAATTGAATGCCATTTCCATGTGCGCGAATTCACCTCTAAAAAGATGAACTTACCACTTACAATATCTTGTTTAAATTCAATTTCGCAAACACCTGAATACTTTGTTTGAGCCATAATTTTACGAGAAAAATCAAGTAAATCAGGTACTTCACAAGTTACTGCCATGGTAGTTGCATTTCCAAAATCGATTGGGTGTTGTCTGGCCCTATTTGCAGATATCGAATGAATAATTTCACCTTCAATGGCAAATACTCCAACGGAAAACTGACTAGAGTTGTCACCTTTGATGACTTCTTGAATAAGTAATTCTTTTAAGGAGAAGAATGAATTTGCCATTTGCAGTGAATTACTTAGCTCTTTAAAATCATTACAAAGAATAACTTTTTTCTTAAACCTCGTGTAGAATGTATGCATTACCGTCGGTTTTATAATACATGGAAAGTCAATCTCTATCTGTGGCAATTCATCAATGGAAGTTATTTGAAAGGTTTTGGCAATATCAATAGATAAGGATTGAGCCAACTTGTAAGATTGATCTTTCGAAAAGAAAACCTCTATTTTGTCCCAATAATCGACGGCGCAAATTAACTGTGGTTCTAATTCAACCTTTAAGCGGGATAAAAGTTTTACGTAAAAATCATTGGTCGGAAAAATAACACATTGATTATAATCTGAATTAGTTTTAAGTTTCAAGAGTAGTTCATTGAGTTCAGAACCTTGACATTTACTAAACCCAAAACAATAATTAGAATATTTAGCAAGATTAAAACTAGTATCATCAATTACGACAACCCTTAATCCTTTTTTAGCTAAGGACCTCACAATACCTAGTCCTTGAACATGTCCTCCAAGCACTATAACATCTATTTTCCCCTTACTTTTCATAAAAACGAACAAGTTTTGCTGCTATTGTCTCTTGCTCGAGCCAATCAATGTTGTTTCGACCATTGGTACGTTCAATACGAGAGTCAAAAAGTTCTAAAAGGGCAGTTGAAATTGATTCGTGGCTGTCATTGGATACAACGATACAACCCTCTGTATTTCCAATTACTTTTACAACATCTCCAACATTTGTTGTTACAATTGGACAATTAGAAGCCATTGCTTCCTTAATAATATTTGGAGATCCTTCTCTTTCACTCGTTAACAGCAAAATATCACACCCATTTAGATAAAAAGGCACTTCCTCTGGAAGGACATCTTTCAAGGCAATTAATTCTAATTCAAACGGTTGATTACGCAAATTATCAACCGCTTTTTTAGCCAAATGGAAACGTTTTTCTGTTCTAGCGGGATCTGAACCAAAAAGAACTATTTTTTTATTTGCATCCCATCCTAAATTTTTGCGAGCAACACTCTTTTCAATGGGTTTAAAAACCTCAAAATCAACACCGTTTGGAATTATTTCAATACTTTTATCACTCGTAATTGATGGTGATATTTGATTAAACATTTCTTCCGACTTAACAAGCAATTTAGACCACTTGAACTTTATGAATAAATTAATTACTAAACCATTAAATACACTTTTTTTTACATCACTACCCATTAAGGAAACTACCAACGAATTAGAACCTGCAAGGCTCGCAATAATGCCGCAAAGCGAATAATGAGCGTGAACAACGTCATATTTCTCCTTTTGAAGTAAACTTCTTAGTTTATTCATTGCTTGAAAATACCCAAATAAACCTCCTTTTTCTACTCCAAAATAAGAAACTTCGTGACCTAGTTTCTGAACTGAAAGCATTTGACGATGTGTGATAACAGAAATAGAACCTGTTGATTTTAATCGAGATACAACCAGAATTTTCATCTTTTAAAACGTATCAAAATCCAGATAATTTATTGCTAAAACGCTATCATCCATGCTCGTTTTGTTTATTCTTTTTTGAATAAATGGAAGTCCTTCTTTTTTTGAAAAAGTACAAAATTGATTTTCAACTAAGGGGGTACAAAAGCAATCTAATTTTTGAAAAACAATCTTATGACATCCTGTTAGAAAAGCAATTAGTTGTAATTTCTTTAACACGTTAGATAAATCCTTACATATTGGATCATAAAAACCAATTTTTAAACTACCTTTAAATGAAATTACAAGATTTACATTTGCAATACTGACCTCAATCTGGTGCGTATTTAGTTTGTATTCTTTGTACTTACGATTCCAAGGAATAAAAAACTTTTCATCTGGCAATTCGCTGCCCTTCTTGTTATTGAAAGGTTTTGCGAAGAGCCAGAGTACCAAACGAACATACAGCATATAAATTGGTTGTGAAACAGCGAACTTATTGACAACAAAATTCAATGGGAAAGTCCATATTTTCTTATAAAAAATGACAAATCTGCCAGTTTGATTCCATCCAAGTTGATTTACAAATCCTGAAAATGAATTATAGTTAGGAATTCCAAACAATAACTCAATCGAGGAACTGCGACATAGTTCATACGTTTTTTCGGCAAGAATTTTAAATAAACCTCGTTTTCTATAGTCTGGATGCGTAATTGTATCTGCACTTTGGGCAATCACAATGTCTTTTCCTTGATAAATTGCAATAACTGGAAGAACACCATAAAAGCCAATTGGTATTTTTTTTAAGTTATCATATGCTAAATACCCTATATATTCTTCTCCAAAACTCTGCGTTGCATATTTTTTTACAATTTGTTTATACGTTATTTTTTTGCCTGAAAGTTGAAATAACAGTTGTAAATCGTTAAGCAATTCCTTTGTTAATCTTTTGTATTCAACATCCATGTAACTATCTCACAAATTTTCTGACAAAGAACCAAACCCCAGTAACTCTCAAATATAATTCAGGAATTGAGCAAGAATCAGGTATAGAAAATCTTTTCAACGTGTAGGATTTAAAGTCATAATTGTTAAATCCTTTTTTGGAGGTTAAAACTGCTTTATATCCACTTTGTTTTGAAATTTCAATTTCTCTGTCTCCGAAACTCCCGTCAGGAAATGCCAATGAAATAATAGGTCGCGATAACAGTTTCTCAAGTTGAATCTTTGAATTTTGAATTTCTACTAAAGCCTCTTCATAGGTGCACATTTTTAAGCAGGGATGATACATCGTATGCGATCCGAAGGAAAAGTTTTTCATTGAGTTTATTTCATCTAAGCTTAATGAAATCCGAAGGTCAGTTTCTTCATTTTGATTGAATCTTTTATTTTTTTCAAGGTATTCTATCCTCTCTTTATTAGGTAAAATTTTCAACCTTTCCTTTTCACCTTTCATGAACTTTCTTAAAAACCACAAGCCATAATTTGTGTTTACAATTCCAGCAGTTAAATACACTGTTGCGCTTAGGTTGTACAAACCCAAAACTTCCTGAAGATCTTTATTTTCCTTATAACCATCATCCAAGGTAATAATCAATCGATTCTTAACACTCTTTGGTATTCGATTATTCAAATAATCATCAAGTGATACAATTGAATATTTTCGGGAAAGAAACTTCACATGTTCTGAAAATTTTTGTTTGGAAATATTGTGGTAATAAATTATTGTAGTCTTTTTTTTTTGAAAAAGGAGTCGAATTAAATCAGGTAAGCCTATTGAAAACAAGATTTTTATTAGAATTCTCTTCACTTGAATTTTAATTTGCTTTACAAAGTTCCAAAGCATGTTTTAATCGCAAATCAAAACACTGATTATCATTAAAAGTACCCTCTTCAAAAACCCATTTATTTTCATCAAAAAAATACCTTCCTGGTTTGTCATTTACAAACATTTGATGGGGATCTGACTGTCCAAAAAAACATTGGATTTCATTTACAAGGTATTTCCCATTATGTTCAAAAATGTCAATGGCTGCAGAATCAATTTTATGGTTTATAGATAGTTCTCTGACAAAAGTTAAAAGTGAAAGAGGCGGATTACTATAATCTTTCAATAATGAACCTGATGTTTTTCCTGATTTTACCAATTTCTTATGAGCAAAATAAGAGTTTCCAATAACCACACAACGCCATTCAAAACTATGATTTATGAACTCTTGGAAAATCACATAATTCTTATGAACCTCATTAGATTGTTGTTTATATTCTTTCATTCTATCATTCAAAAATTTTGGATTATTTACCAATTTCTTCAATTTTTTGATAAAAGAACCTTTACGAATATTAGGAGCCCCTATTATCTTTTTCCCTTCTCCAAAAAGTAAATTAACCTCATCTAATGCCTGTTCTTTTGTTTTCAAGATTGTAACACCTTTGCCTGAAGCTCCAATATTTAATTTTGAAACCAAAGGAAATTTATGCTGAAAATTGAGAAAATTCACTGCCTCAACTTTTGTGTAAAAAATAAATGTTTTGGGATGAGGGATTTTATTAATCATTAACCAATCACTAAAGTATCTTTTGTTTTCATATATCTTTACTTGGTTTAAACTAGGATACATTTTATCCGAATAAAGTTCGGATAAATGCTCAATTCTATCATCGTAGATCTGCTTGTAAAAGCTTGATCTTCCTGGGGGTCTCAACAACAATAAATCAAACGGTTCTTTTTGAATTAACTCAAGCCAATTTTCAGCCAATAATTC
>JBIKQS010000186.1:0-5153 GCA_044349575.1 Crocinitomicaceae bacterium | reverse complement strand
CAAATTATCGCTGTAAACAGCAAGAAACAAATACCAAGAAAGATAGCTATGAATAATCGTTTCATAAACAGCTTTTTATCTTCGACGATAGGAAGCATTCTCAGTTCTACTTCGTCTTTTTGATTCTTCGTTAAGAACGTGACTGCTATCCAAGTTATTGTTGTAAAAATAGTAACCATAACTACTCTAGCTTCTTCCAAAGGGTATTCCGATAAAGGTAAAACCGCGTGAATTTTAGGGTAAAGCAGGGTAAATAGAGCTGAACTAAACATGGCGCTCAATTGTGACCAAGCATTAATGCGATACCAGATCCACCGAAGTATGTAAACTGGTGCAACACCTGCCGCTATTGAAAACGTAATTTTAATTACACTTTCTAAACTATCAACTTGCAGTGCAAATATCATTGAAAACAAACTCAGGAGAAACATAGATGAAAAGGAAACAAAACGAATTGATTTATCAGAGGCCGTTGGATTTAGATAGTGCTTATACGCATCCATCGTTAAAAATGAAGCCCCCCAATTGAGTAAGGATTCAGCTGTTGTTATAAACATTCCAAAAAAGGCCAAGAATACGAGAGGTTTAACTACTTGTGGAACCACTTCAAAAACACTTTTAACATAGTACACTTCTTGGATACTTTCCGTTGCGTTTAACCCCAAAATCAGCAGAACATGGCTAACGACAAAAAAGCTGAGCAACAAGGAAATGGCAATAGGTAGTAGGCCAGTTAGTAAGGCGCTTTTTTTGTTGTTTACAGCTGTAAATCTTGCCATTTCAGGCCCGCCGCCATCGAATAAGTAACAACTCCACCATTGAACCCCAATAAATACAAAAATAGAAAACCAGCTACTGCTATCAGATGAAGGTGGGAGAATTGATCTTTTGTCCGGATGTTTATCGAAAAAAGTAAAAATTCCATCCCAGCCATTGGCGCTATCCCAAATGGAAATAAAAATAATAATAAAACCAATGAAATAAATAATTGCGTGAAAAGCATCTGTTTTCAATTTAATACTAAGAACATTTTTTAATGAATAAATAGCTAAAACGATACCAGTGATTACGATGGAGGTTGTTTCATCAAGATTGAAGTAGATTTGTATGACTCTCGAAAAACCTAATACGTGAAAACAAAGTGAAAGAGCGACCACCAAACCACCAACATACATGGCTCTGAACAAATGAAGAATTTTCCCGCTCTTCCCAGGATAGCGAAATAGAATGAACTGATTATCGGTAATAAAGTTTAATTTTTGCCAAAGCGGCGCAAAAACAAGTGGGATAACAAAAACGCCTAACCAACCACTCCACACGATCCACATCCCTTTCATACCATATTCTGCGATTATCCCTGTCAAAAACTGACCTTGATCTACGGATAAATAGAGCATGAAAAGCGATAACCCCGAAATAACCCACGAAACTTTTTTATTTGCCTTAAAAACCGAGTTAAACCACTCTTTTTTTTGAAAAAATGTGAGTATCAGAATTAAAATGATGTAGACAGCGAAAATGAGCATGTATACAAAGGTAAAATTGTATGAGATATTATAGTTTTTGTTGTATTAAATACTGCTCAAAATAGATAATTTTTTTAGTGTCTGAATCATAAAAAAGAAATGGTGCCACATGCTTTGCCATTTCCGTCATAATTGTGGGTTTTACAATGAGTGGGAATTACATCCTTGAGTTCTTTTTCATTTGTGACTCCTTGTTTTAAATTTAAAAATTCATAATCGGGCTTCATTTCTATGCTCAATAAACAAACAACATCGAAGAAATCTCTCCCCTTATTTCTTTTTCTGTTCAAAATAGCATAGAATTTCTGAGTAAATAACAGGGATTTAGAAGCAATTGGAATCGTTGTGAAGATATCAAATTTGTTAAGAAAATAGAGTTTAGGTTTAAATTCAAATCCTTGAGCTTCAATCTAATTGAATTAGAATTTTCTCCTCTTGATAGCCCGATAATCCATTTTGGAACAATAACCCCGGAAAACGAATATTGCAATGAAATGCACCTTTAACAATATTCTTGATCTCAACGATATATCCTTCCAATTCCAATTTACTTTGAATATACTTTCCCAAGTCCGAAAATTCATCTTACGAAAGTCCAAAGTTGTCAAAATCTATATCTTCAGAAAATCGTTGATTTTGATGAACAATTCGCAAGTATATTCCACCAATAAAAACAGCAATTTATTAATACAAAATAAAAATTCGGTGTTGATTTTTCAATCATCAAGTAAATAAAAAGCCCCAAATGCATGAGCAGATGAGGCTTTACTGTTTTGAAGATGATTTCTATTCAACTACTGGTTTTGCATTTTCAGTTGCTCTTAGTCCCTTTCTACATTCGCTAACTAATTTAGTAAACGTTTTAATTTTTTCGTCATTATCTTTAAATGCAATTTTCACTTCTTTACGTAATTGATCACCTAATTCGTCATATTTCTTTTTCTCCTCTCTGTTCCCGGCATCACCTGCCGCCTTTTCTTTAGTCAAATATTCACATTCCATTGCAGCATATTCTTCAGGAGTTTTAAGTGCTGATTTATCTACTGCGGCAGCATCTGAGGTTGCATCATTTGCTTTATCTCCACATGAGAATAATGTTAAAGACAAAAGCATTCCAACTAAAATTTGTTTTTTCATGGTTTATTTTTTTTCCAAAAATAGAAATTAAATTCAAGTAACAAATGTAACTTTTGTTTATTCTTTCACAACAGGTTATCGCTTGTTTTTATTTTAAAAGATCGCTTTTATTTGTCATTTACGCTGAATTTAACAACGTTTATTCGCACTACAGATCAAAGTGGGTTATAGAGGTCTTTATAAAAAAGCCCCAACCGTTTCAACAAATTGAGGCTTTTGCAGCAGGGGATAAGGATTAGTTCTCTAATTTTCCAATTAGAGGTAATTTATAAACAAATTTTATTTCTAAGCAATCTAATAAATCACCCAATTCATTAACATCATTGAAAATATATTTATAGGCTTCTCGATCTAATAGTATCTTCACCATTCTTTTCTCTTTAGCTAATAAATTTTTATTTCTTGTAAGTTCCTTGTCAAAATTTGACAACTTCATTTCTATTTGTGTGTATGTTTTTTCCAAATCACTGAATGTTTTTATTTCTCTTTCAAGTTCCTGTAACCGTACTTGGTTTTTGGTTATTTCCTTATTTAAAAACTCAATAGAAGATTGGATAACAAAATAATTACTATCTATACCACATAGTTTTAATTTAATATTCCTTTCATTGGAATCAGCAATTAGCACTTTTTCATCAAACAGTTTTTGAAGACTTTTATTTGTTTTTTTATCCAATGGCAATTCCTCAAAAAAAGCATCTTCATTAATTTTAAGGATCGAAATTGAATCTTGTAAAAGCACAAAATAGACGAGACTTTTATCATCAATTTGACCAGCTTTTTTCAATTTCAAGGTAATCTTTTCAATATCTTTTATATTTTTTGGATCTACCTTTAGAATTGACTTATGTTTTAAGGAATGATATAATTTTTCGCCATGCTTTTTGAGAGAATACAATTTCAATTCGTTAGTTCTAACACTCAAATTAGATTGTAATTTTTGATTTATAGTTTCGATGTTTATTTTTTCATTGATAACATTTACACTTCTTTTAAACTCCTCAGATTCTGTGAATGATGTTAATAGTTTACTTTGAACTTCAAGACTATCTTTCAATTTATTACAAATCAAATTAATTTGTTCATATTTTGGATTTAAAAAGGCATTTTCAACTGGATTAAAATTCAATTCGTTAATTAGGCTGGTATCCACAAGGTAATTGATTTTACCCAATAATTGGTTAGATTTAACATCCCTTTTACACTTCGAGATATTAATACCATGAATCCATATTTCCTCAACTGCGATTAAATACCCGCCTTCTTGGTATTTATCAATTATTTTTCCATGTAAATAGCCATTCTCATCGGTTTGAAATAATGTTTGGCTTGCATAATCATTATCTATACGTGTTCCTTTTAGTATTTGGCCGAACTTGTTAAACTCCAACGTATAGTTTTTATCATACGTGTATTTATCATTTTTATATGCCAATGCATTGTATTGTTTTGACTTGATTTTCCAAGTGCCAATCATAATATTTTCAGATAATTCACCACTCAGGCTGAAGTTTCTTTCTCCTTTAAAATGAGCGCCTTTACGCTCCATTAAAAAAGGTCCATGCATCAAACCTAATTTCTTTGTTCCTTTAATAATCATGGTCCCTTTAGGCATTCCTTCGTGAGGAGCTCGTGTTCCTGTAAATGAATACGGGCCGTTATATACTCGTTGCCCATCATGAATAATCGAATTTGTGGTTAAAGTTCCTTCTGTAGCGCACCAATTTTCAGAAACAGATTTTGATTGAGCGAAAACAAAGGAATGAAATAAATAGATTTTTATTAAAACCAAAACATGAACTCTTTTCATAAAAATATAGTTAATAATGACCAAAAAACGAAGGTTTTAATACCCCTAAATTTGTACAAGAAAATTTACTAAACCAACTATTGATTGGCTTTGTATCTCATATCCGGTGTTCCATCTTTTTTGCGCGGCCCCGCTTTTTTCATAGCGAAATTAGCAATAGACGCTCCGGCATCTTGTAACAATCTTGAATCATCCCAGATTCTCTGAAGCCCATCTTCTTTCGATGCAAATCGAACTTCCGTTTTTTCTCGAATTGTGTAATTGTAAAAATAGCCATCTCTGTAAACCAGTGTTCCGCTATGTCCATCAGAAAATTTAATCCCGATGAATTTATCATTTTTGCGTTTTCTAAAATCGAGGACATCACTTGGACCTTTCTCTAGCTCTTCTTCTTTAAAACTTTTCGTGTAATTGTATGATTCATACTGAATTGCTTCTTTTTGATCTGCAAGGGAAGCCTCTGAATCTTCATTTGTTTTATCTGAATTTGGAGTTGAAACTGAGGTTGTGTCAGTTAAATCACTCGTTTTTGATTTTTTAGGTTTGCTATCATCACAGCTAGTCAAAAATATAGATGCTAATATGAATGACATTGGAAATAATATAGATTTTTTCATTTTAATATTGTATTTTGATATTTATAATTCTGTTCAGAAAATAGTGTGTTTATTTTAAGATTT
>JBIKQS010000208.1:0-4739 GCA_044349575.1 Crocinitomicaceae bacterium | reverse complement strand
CTCACTTTTAAGTTCGGTTTACTCATTTGGACAATTTCCACCAGAATTCCCTAAAAAATTGATAAATAAGGTGTTTTGTGGCACCGCAAGTACAAGTACGCCTAACGGATCAATGTTTGGTAAACATTTTTTAGATTTTCCATATCGATTAACCATTTATGAGGATAGTTTATTTGCTGAATACAATCCTAATGAAAAATGGAAAGAGGATAAATGGGGAAAAACACAAACAATTACAGAACTAGTAGAGTGGAAAAGAGAACCTGATTATAATAGCTATAATGAATTACGTGGTTATACAATACATTATAAAGTTCCTTATTCTGGAGCGAAGCATTCGATTAAAGAAATAACAATTTGGGCGCCAAGTAATAAACCTGAAGATAATCAAATTAGGATTGAAGTTTACAATAGTACATATGACAATGCGCCACTTTATGCCTATGAAAGGTTAATTTGTCAAACTTTAAAAAGTAAAGAAGAAATTAAAAAGGAAGAAGAGGAGCGAATCAAACTAGAAAATCAAAAGAAGGATGCAGATAAGTTGACTATTCAGAAAATAAATGATTTGGTTTCTAAAGACGCTTTAGAGGATGCTGCAAAAGAATACAGTAATTTAAATTTTGAGAACTCAGAAATAAAATCAATTATTCAAAAAAAATTGGATGTAAAATTTGGTACGGAAACAATTTCTTTAAGTTCTGGAAGTATTGAAGAATATATCAAAAGTAATAAGACTAAACTTAATTCTATCGAACCTTCCAGCTATAACGTTGAGTTTGATAAAAAGGGTTCAGCATCAAATGGATCATTCCCAAATTTGAGTAATGTTCCTGAAAATAAGTTTGGATATTTTACTGTAGTTTCGAACTCAAAAGCAGAAATAAAAATTGAAATTAAAGACTCAATTTTAGTTTCTTCAACTTATAGCACAAGTAATACAAAACCTCTATTTATAGATAAAAACGAAAATTTCTATTTCAAATCAAAAACTGGGCTACCTACTGCCACTATTTCAAATAATCCAGAAATTGATAAAAAACTTGTAAGAATTAACAAGACTTATAAGCGGGAGAAATATGCAAACGGAATATTAATTGACACACAAGAATACAAAACTGAAAAAACGGTTGGGATAATGAAGAAGGATCAGTAAAAATTAAATAATAAAACCCGGGGAAAACCGGGTTTTATATTTTATCAATTGCTTGAAATATCTTTAATTCATTAATTTACACACTTCAATTACAAACTCAATTGATACAACCCTTCCCTTCCGAAATCTAAAAAATTAATAGCTATTACTCGATGAATCTAGCCTAAAGCAAATAATTAATTATTGCTGTAAGATCTAAATTCACTAAAAAAATGAATATTTGGTGAATGTATTCACTGAAAATACGTATATTTGGTGAATAGAAAACAGCATGTTCAAACGAATTATTGAAAAATCCCTCGAAAAAAGAATTGGTAGCGGAAAAGCGGTTATCATTACTGGACCGCGACAAGTTGGAAAAACTACTCTCATAAAACAGTCGTTAAAAGAAAGACCGTATTTATTTTTGGACGGAGACGACCCTAAAACTAGAGCAGAATTAACAAATCCAAATACAGAAGAATTAAGATCATTGATCGGGACTCAAAAAATTGTTTTTATTGATGAGGCTCAACGCATCGAAAATATTGGCATTACAATGAAAATTATCACCGATCAATTTAAAGAAGTTCAATTGATTGCCAGTGGATCTTCAGCTTTTGAATTAATGAATAAATTGAATGAGCCCTTGACAGGTAGAAAATGGGAGTACAAACTTTTTCCTATTTCCTATGAAGAACTTGAAAAAACAGAGGGTGTTTTAAACGCAAAAAAAAGACTCGAAAATCTATTATTATTCGGAATGTATCCGGATGTATTGAATAACCCGGGAGATGAGAGAGAGGTTCTATCTAATTTAACAGAGAGTTATTTGTTCAAAGATTTATTGTCTTACAATGGTATAAGAAAAGCAAAAGTATTGGAAAATCTACTTCGTGCCTTGGCCTTTCAAGTAGGCAATGAGGTGAGTTATAATGAGCTTTCAAAATTGGTTGGTGTCGATAAAAATACAGTTGCCTCTTATATCAAGCTACTGGAAATGAGTTATGTGATTTTTAGTTTATCGAGTTTTAGCAGAAACTTGAGAAAAGAAATAAAACACAATCAAAAAATATATTTCTACGATACAGGTGTTCGAAATGCGATTATCCAAAACTTTAACTCATTAGAATTTAGAAACGATATAGGTGCTCTGTGGGAAAACTTCTTAATTGCCGAAAGAATGAAATACAATGCATACAATCAAACCTATGCTAAAGCATATTTCTGGAGAACTGTAGATCAGCAAGAAATTGATTACATAGAAGAAAAAGATGGAGCAATTTCGGCCTTTGAATTCAAATGGAAATCTACAAAAAAAATAAAAACACCACTTGCATTTGAAAAAGCCTATAATACCCAATCAACCCTTATTGATTTGGATAATTACCGGGAGTTTGTGGGTTGATCTTTCGTTTAAAGATTAAAGGATCTAATTGATAAAATAAAGCTTGATTCGACAAGCTCATCAAGCTAGTATTGCTGATTGAGCGTGCCGAGCTGATTGAGCTTGTCGAAATCAGCCGGTCAACAATTTTGGAAATCAGTGCACAATTTACAATCGATTTGCTGTATCTTGAAATAATTTTTGGAATTGGCACATCATGTCCTCCTTGAATAACCCTCCGGGCAATTCTTGAGGCATTGATTGTTGGAGAATCGGTACAAAAAAAGATTCGAATAAAATAACCAAATTCTTTTGCTCTTGCAATAAAATCAATTTTCTCTGAACTGGAAAGTACCGTTTCAAAAATTACACTTTTTCGTTCTTCCAATAAATTATAGCGCTGCTCGGAAGCGTATTTGGCAGCTTTACTAATAGCTTCAGGAGAATTCCAATCTCCAAATATGTTATTAGCGATATCATCAGGATTAATATAAGTTGCAGAATCTAGCCTCTCGTGTTTTAATATTTTTCGAGTAATGGATGTTTTACCAGATCCGTTTGGACCACAAACATAAATAAGAGTTGGTTTTTTCACTTTTTGAACCTATACTCTTTTTGCATTTTTGCCAATTGTAGCTGAATAGCTTTTTCTATGCTCAAAACAATTTGTTTTTGTTCTTCACGAGCATCTTCGGCTACTTCAAGCATAATCTGATGGAGACTCTTTAGAGAAGGATCCTTAGAGCTATCTGTAAGATTGATTTTCATTAAAACTAAGTTAAGGAAAAAAGTTTAAAAAATCAAAGCTTGATTCGACAAGCTCATCAAGCTTGTTTTGCTGATTGATTATATAAATATCGTTTTTTTGATTAATTTTTAGTATATTCAATTTGAAACAGATTATTTAATTGATAAATACAGTTAAAATTTTTGAGTAAAAAGAAAATAATTAGTAATATATTTATTACCTTTACATGAAATATAGTGAGCTTTTCCGTATTCTAAAAAAGGATGGTTGGATTGAAATACGACAAAAAGGGAGTCATGTAATCATGATGCACCCAACAAAAAATGAACAACTAACAGTTCCATATCATTCTGGAAAAGAGGTTAAAAAAGGAATGTTGACGGCTATATTGAAACAAGCGAACATAAAAACAACCAAGCGATGAAGAAACCAAAATTAAAAGTTACTATTCTAAAGGAGAATATTGGTTTTAGTGCACATGTTGTAATTAAGAATAATTTTATTGGTACTGAGGCAGATACATTTGATCTTTTAGTAACTAATTTGCTTGAAGCAATTAATCTAACATTTGAAGAACTAGGTTATGTTTATCAATTAAGTGAACTCAAGTTTACGTATGATCTTGAAAGTTTTTTTGAATTTTACAAGGTCATAAACGCAAAAGCATTATCTGAAAGAATTGGCATGAACCAAAGTTTATTGGCTCAATACATCAAAGGAATTAAAAAGCCTTCTGACACACAAATACGGAGAATTTTAACAGGTGTTCAACAAATAGGACGAGAGCTCACTGAGATTAATTTCATTTTGTAAGTCAATAAAATAAAGAATTATACAAGCTCTATTTTCAAAAAATTGAATATTTGGTGAATATATTCACTGAAATCTTCATCCCTCTCGGTCTCCCTTCAAAGGGAGAAGAAGGTAATAATACATTTTTATTGGGGTTACAGATTCAGCAATCAAAGCTTGATTCGACAAGCTCATCAAGCTTTTATAGCTGATTGAGCTTGCCGAAATCAGCCGTTTTTGCTCCTCGACAACTCTTTAAGTTTTTCGAAATCTCCGTTAATCAACGCTTCCTTTTTCTTGTGACTCCAACCCTGAATTTGTTTTTCTCTATAAAACGCCCAGTCTATTCGTTCAAAAACTTCAAAATAAACAAGTTCCACTGGTAAATGCTTTTTAGTAAAATTTGCTCCTTGTCCATTTTGGTGCTGTTTCAATCTTCTTTCTAAATTTTTCGTGCTACCTGTGTAGAATTTATCATTTGCACATTTTAAAATATACATGGTTGGTTTTGACATACTTGAATTTACGAGAAATAATTGATAAAACAAAGCTTGATTCGACAAGCTCATCAAGCATAACAAGCTCATCAAGCATAACAAGCTCATCAAGCATAACAAGCTCATCAAGCATAACAAGCTCATCAAGCATAACAAGCTCATCAAGCATAACAAGCTCAT
>JBIKQS010000129.1:0-6500 GCA_044349575.1 Crocinitomicaceae bacterium | reverse complement strand
AAATGCATGTTTACGCTTGATTTTGCCAGTACCAGTGATAGTAAAGCGTTTTTTCGCACTGGATTTGGTTTTCATTTTAGGCATTTTTCGTCAATTTTTAGATTAACTCTATATCAGCTTCTTTATTAATATATCATTTTTTCTTAGGGTTGATCATTACAATCATTTTCTTACCCTCTAATTTTGGTAGTTGTTCTACTGCGCCTACATCTGCAAGTTCCTGAGCAAATTTCAATAATAGAATTTCTCCTCTATCCTTAAACACAATAGTTCTACCTCTAAAAAACACGTAAGCTTTTACCTTGCTTCCTTCTTCTAAGAATTTTCGAGCGTGTGCTAGCTTAAAATTAAAATCATGGTCATCTGTATTTGGACCAAATCGTATTTCTTTAACAACAACTTTACTTTGTTTCGCTTTGAGCTCCTTTTGTTTTCTTTTTTGGTTGTACAAGAATTTCTTGTAGTCCATTATTCTACATACCGGAGGAACAGAATTAGCAGCTATTTCAACGAGGTCAAGCTCTTGTTCTTCAGCTAGGGTCAAAGCTTGTCTTATGGACAAAATTTGTGGTTCTTCACCATCTTGAACCAATCGAATTTCGGAGGCGGTTATTTTATCATTTATCTTATGAAGCGCCTCTTCTTCTCTTTTTACAAAAGGTTTTCTGTTGTTATTTCTCATTCAAATTTTTACTGTTACGCTAATTCTTTTTCTATCGCATGCTGAACCAATTGAGCAAATTCTTCAGCAGACATAGAACCTTTATCACCCTCACCTCTTTGACGGACAGAAATTTGATTCAATTCAACTTCTTTTTCACCTACAATCAACATAAAAGGTACTTTCGCTATTTCTGCATCTCGTATCTTTTTGCCAATTTTCTCATTTCGATCGTCTACGAAACCGCGAATATCGGAAATATTTAGCAAATCAGAAAGTTTTTGAGCGTATTCATTGTATTTCTCTGATATTGGTAGAATTGCAAATTGTTCAGAAGATAGCCAAAGCGGAAAATCACCAGCACAATGCTCTAGTAAAACAGCAACAAAGCGTTCCATGGAACCAAAAGGTGCTCGGTGAATCATTACAGGTCTGTGTTTTTGATTATCAGCGCCAACATACTCTAATTCAAAGCGTTCTGGCAGGTTGTAATCTACTTGTATTGTCCCTAATTGCCATTCACGACCTAGTGCATCTTGAACCATAAAATCCAATTTTGGTCCGTAGAATGCGGCTTCTCCATATTCGACAACGGTAGGAAGATTTTTTTCTGCCGCAGCTTCAATAATCGCTTGTTCTGCCTTTTGCCAATTTTCTTCAGAGCCTATATATTTTGCCCTATTTTCTTTATCACGGAGTGAAATCTGCGCTTTGAAATTTTGAAAATCCAGTGTTTTAAGAACGTATAACACAATGTCTATTACATTTTTAAACTCGTCTTTAACTTGCTCTTGTGTACAGAAAATATGTGCGTCATCTTGTGTAAATCCACGAACGCGAGTTAGACCATGAAGTTCACCAGATTGCTCATATCGATATACAGTTCCAAATTCTGCAAATCGTGCCGGTAAATCTTTATAGGATCTTGGTTTGGACTTAAAAATCTCACAATGATGCGGACAATTCATTGGCTTTAAGTAAAACTCTTCGTTTGGATCTGGTGTTTTTATAGGTTGAAAAGAATCAGCACCGTATTTTTCATAATGACCTGAGCAAACATACAATTCTTTATTTCCAATGTGAGGAGTAATAACTTGTTGATATCCAGCTCGTTTTTGTGCTTTTTTTAAGAAATTTTCCAATCGTTCACGAAGTGCAGCTCCTTTGGGAAGCCACATAGGTAAGCCTTGTCCTACTTTTTGAGAAAAAGTAAACAATTCAAGCTCCTTGCCTAATTTTCTATGGTCTCTTCGTTTTGCTTCCTCAACTTTCAATAAATAATCTTCTAATTCAGCTTGTTTCGGGAAGGTAATACCATAAATTCTTGTTAACTGCTTGTTCTTTTCAACGCCTCGCCAATAAGCACCAGCAATTGCCGTAAGCTTTACTGCTTTTATAAATCCTGTATCGGGAATATGAGGCCCTCGACATAAATCCGTGAAATTTCCTTGCGTGTAAAACGTAATTGTTCCATCCTCTAGTTCAGATAATAATTCTAGTTTGTAAGGATCGCCTTTTTCCTCGAAATACGCAATTGCTTCTTTTTTTGAAATTTCTTGACGAATAAATTGAAGTTTTTGTTTAGCTAATTCCTTCATTTTTTGTTCGATCTTCTCCAGGTCTTTTTCACTTATTGAATGATTTTCAAAATCAATATCGTAGTAAAAACCATTAGCCACGGGTGGCCCAATTGCCAGTTTAATCCCGGGATAATAAAATTCAAGAGCCTCTGCCATGAGGTGAGCAGACGAGTGCCACATTGTTGACTTACCTTCTTGGTCATTCCAGGTTAACAATTGCAAAGAAGAATCTGACGTAATTAAACGGTTAGCATCTGTTACTTCATTGTTTACTTTGGCAGCTAAAACGTTTCTTGCCAAGCCTTCAGAAATACTTTTTGCTACATCCATTGATGAAATTGGATTTTCAAATTGTCTTATTGAACCGTCAGGCAGAGTTATATTAATCATATCACTAGTATTGAATGGAATGCAAAGATAGACTAAAGCTTGTTTTTAGCCAATTTTATTGAAAACAAAAAAAGGAAGCATTGCTTCCTTTTGCGTAGTAGAATGGTCAGTGATTATTTAGGAACTTTCGTTTCCAGAATTTCATTGTATTTTTCCAAAAGGCGTAAATACTTGTTTTTCCAATAATCAACAGACTGAGTATCTCCGGTAATAGAACCAGTTTCCTCCAGATTCGTAATAGCTGCAAAGGTTCTATAACGCTTAAGTTCCGCGATGTCTTCAGAAAAATCATGATGGATAATCTTACCGATTTCCAAAATGTAATCTATTGACACATTTGGGTTTTCAAAAGCGTTGTAAATCCATCTACGGCTTTTACTGAGCTTTTTGGTTAGTTTAGTAAGTGGTATCCCACTCTCTCTAACCGCTTTTTCCAGTATTTCTCCTTTGTGCTGCATGTTACAAAATTCAATATTAAAATGCGAATTAAAATAATCAATATATTTATTTTAGTGTAAAATAAAAATACTTATGTCGTGTAAATTTTTCAAAATTACCGCCATTCACCTAATTTTAAATTATGTAAATCTGATTAAAATTATTATTTTTCTATCTCTTGACAAAGCTCAACAAGTAGCCCATTGGTCGCTTTTGGATGCAAAAATGCTATGCGTTTATTATCCGCACCGACCTTTGCTGTTTTGTGAATTAAATCAAATCCTTTATTCAACAATCGCTCAATCTCAACGTCAATATTTTCAACATCAAATGCAACATGGTGAAAACCTTGCCCTTTTTTTTCTAGAAATTTTGCAATTGCACTATCAGAATTTGTAGCTTCGAGTAACTCAATTTTACTTTCTCCAACTTGAATAAATGCAGTTTTAACAAATTCACTTTCAACTACTTCAGTTTTATAACAGGTATGGCCTAACAAATCTTCGTATAACCTTAAAGACTCCTCCATATTTGTAACGGCAATGCCTAAATGTTCTATTTTTCGAAACATATTAATTTTTAATGAATTTTTCCGTTTTATTATCAAAGTTCAAGTAGTACAATCCATTCAGGAGCTTTCTGCAATCAACTTTAGGAGCTTTTCCACTTTTTAAAATATTTCCATAAGCATCAAAGACTTCAAAATAGGTTTCTACTTCTGAATTGTTTGCTCGAAAAGTAATGAAATCCTTGACTTTTGTTGGTGATTTTGAAACTGCCGGAACCGATGAAGTAAAAATGGTAGATTTTGACGATCTTTTTTGAAGTGTATTGTCTATTTGTGAAACTCGGACTTCATTTTTTCCGGAATGAGGAAATAATTTAAATGAATATGAATTAAGTGTTGCTGTTCCCTGGCCCATAACCTCGCCAACTACAACCCACTTATCCCATTTGTATTGTTCGATAATAAAATTTAATTTCCCAGATTCTCCGGTTGTTGACCAAGTTAAATCGGATGAATTATTTACGGCAATAGAACTCAGTTGAAATGTGCTTTTGGGTAACAAAACTTCAGAATTTACAATTTTTGGAGTACAGTCATCATTGTGGTGAATTACCAAAAAAACAGGCTCACCAATAGACATTTTTAATGACTTTAGGTTAATAGTTAGGGTTGGTGAGTTTAATGAAATTGGCATTAAGTCTCCATTAACGTAGATTTTAGAAATACAATATCCAAATCCACTCACATCCGATGGGTTTTGCACAAAAACATTCTTCCCCTGATATACGCCTTCAAGCGAGAGTTTAGCTGCATAAAAGGGGTTGAAATACCCCAACAAAATAGCTATAAAAATTAATTTCTGCATTGTATTTTCTAATTCCAAAAATCCCAGGTAATACCTATTTGAATCTGCATAGGAGGAATAGGATAACCTTTGGCCAATTGCAACATTCTGTTATTCCAAAAATAACCTAAATTTTCGGCTCTTGCAAAAAACTTAAATCCTTTCAATTCAAATCCGGCAAATAAAGCTAAATCGATAAATGCAGCTTGCGTTGTGCTATTTGTCATGACGAAAACATCCATAGACGGGTAGATAATTAATGGGCTAAATCCTCCAACCAATTGCGGTTCTACCCCAAAATAACTGGTGAGTTTTCGTTTTTTTAACACCCCTCTTTCAATTAATAAACGCATTTTAACTACATGATTTGGAAAAAATTTCCAGAATGAAGGTAAAGCATGGAATGAATAATTCGGTGAAATAGTTAGGGATTTGTATTTGAAGTCTGAACTGATTGTTGCGCCAAGCGAATTCACTGTATTCATTAATGAATTTGACCAAGTGGTTCCAGTAAAGAAATAAGGATTTTTTAAGTAAACATGACTGATTTTGAGATGGATATCATTCTTGTTTAATTGAAAATCATAGGATAAATCTAGCTTGTTTTTAAATTGAAGTTCATACATAGGGAGTTGATACTGGATATTGTTTGAGAAATAATGACGTTGAAAGAGTTCTGGCCAAGTGTTTTCTATTTTCCAAGCACCCTTTAAACTACTATTTTTCCATTTTTTAACCACATAAATTTCATTTTTCCAACTTTGTCCTCGTCCCAACAAATTCATAGTAAATTTTTGCTCAACAGATAAATTGGATAGCTTAAAGCTAAGTGATTGTCGAAGATCCACCTCTAAAGTATCCCTGTAAAATAGACCGTTTCGATAATTCCAAAATGCTTGATTTATTCCTGAAGTAAATCTCCATTTTTTTCTTGTTGTAAAAAAACCAATTTCATTGGCTTGGCTACTCATTTGTACCTGATCGAATGTTTCGAAACTATCCACATAAATTTGATTGTATTGTGAGGATAAGTCTCCTGTTTCGCGATAAATTCTATTTCTTGAATGAAAATCAGCATTGAAATAAAGACCAGTCTTTTGGCTTGAGTCAGCAATTAAATGGATGTAATTCATCCAATTTACAAGAACCTCTTTGCGTGTAGAAATAGCATCGCTTTTTAAAACTGGAATGAGCTCTGGAGAGAAACTCAACACGGAGCTATCCTCTTCAATCCCGCCGTTCCAACCAAAGGATCGAACTGAATAATTTGCCGTTAAAAGTGACTCAAGTCTTTTGAATTGCTTAGAAATTTTGAGAGTAACTAATTGATTTCGTACGGCGGAATTTCGTAAAATACCATTTGTTTGATGGTTTTTATAATCGAGATTGACAATCCATTTATTTGAAAAGGCTTGCGTATATTGAAATTTAGCAAATTGAAATCCTGACGATCCAAAGGAATAAGAAAAACCAATATGCGGTAAAGAGGAATAGCGAATTGATTTTGAAGGTTGAAGAGCATTGAATGGAAGCCCTGAATACAAAAGCTCTAATGGATCAAAAAGAAAAGGTTGATTAGAAGCAAAGCCAAGGGTGTTTAGTAAATAACCAGATGATAAATCGATGGTGGATAATTTACCCGATGATGAATAGCTTGACTTAAGTGAGTCTATGTCAGTAAAAGAATTTAAGGATTGAGCAATTGAACTTTGAAAAACGCCAAGAAAAACATAAAATATGAAAAGTGATTTTTGAGGCATTTTCTTTAACTAACTTCAGAAAACAAACATAACAAAAAAAGGGGCAAAATAGCCCCTAAATGATTAGAAAAAACAAAGATTATAAACCGTTGATTTGCAATTGCAATCCGGACTTTAAATTCCCAGCTTTGTTTTTATGGATAATATTTTTCTTAGCCAATTTATCTAGCATTCCTACAACAGTTGGAAGTAGAGCTAAAGCTTCAGTTTTATCTTTTAAGCTTCTTAATTTTTTCACAGCATTACGAGCGGTTTTATGCTGATATTTATTTAAAAGTCTTTTCGTTTCATTTGAACGAATTCTCTTAAGCGCCGATTT
>JBIKQS010000128.1:0-6566 GCA_044349575.1 Crocinitomicaceae bacterium | reverse complement strand
CCCGCTAATGTTACTGGGAAAAAATTATCTCCTCGTAAAATCATGATGGATACACGAGATCGACTTGTTGAAGTAGGTGAGGGCATAAGAAAAAATGGTAAGGATTACCAAGATGGTAAAAGTTTATTAGGTGATTATATTTCCGAGGAAGAGATTTGGGCTTGTACTTCTTGTAATGCTTGTGTACAAGAATGTCCTGTAAACATAGATCCACTTTCAATTATTGTTGATTTACGAAGGTATTTGGTAATGGAAGAATCTAAAATGCCAACTGAATTAACAGGGATGTTGACAAACATTGAAAATAATGGTGCTCCTTGGCAATTTTCTCCAAATGATAGATTAAACTGGGCAAATGAAGAATGATGTTCAACTAATTGATTTAGTAGAAGATGGCAAGCATTTGTCTCCTGTTTTGCCTGAACATATCAAAAATTATTTGATTGATATCGATGGTACAATTTGCGATGATATTCCAAATGAAGAACCTGAACGAATGGCTTCTGCTGAGTTATATCCTGATGCTTTGGCAACAATTAATGATTGGTTTGAGCATGGACATATCATTACATTTTTCACATCTCGATTAGAAGAACACAGAACTGTTACGGAGGATTGGTTGAATAAGCACGGTTTTAAATACCATGGAATGTTAATGGGGAAGCCTCGTGGAGGAAATTACCATTGGATTGATAATCACATTGTTCGAGCTACAAGATTTTCGGGTAAGTTTACTCATTTAAAGGATAAAGTAGCGAATATTCAAGTTTTTGAAGATTAAAAGTATGAGTTTGAAAGTACCAACAATGGCAGAAATGCTTGCAAATGGCGAAACTGCTGATGTATTATTTTGGGTTGGCTGCGCAGGTAGTTTTGATGATCGCGCAAAAAAAATAACCAAAGCTGTTGTTAAAATTTTAAATCATTGCAATGTGAAATTTGCGGTGCTTGGAACAGAAGAAAGTTGTTCCGGTGATCCTGCAAAACGTGCTGGAAATGAGTTTACATTTCAAATGCAAGCCATGATGAATATTCAAGTGTTGAATGGATATGAAGTAAAAAAAATTGTTACCGCTTGTCCACATTGCTTCAATACCTTGAAAAATGAATATCCTGAATTAGGTGGTAAGTATGAAGTGATTCACCACACGCAATTGATCCAAGACTTGATTAATACGGGAAAGCTCGCACTTGAAGGAAATCAAATATTTAAAGGAAAAAAAATAACCTTTCATGATCCGTGTTATCTCGGGAGAGCTAACGATGTTTATGAAGCGCCAAGAACCTTGATTGAAAAATTAGATGCTGAATTGGTTGAAATGAAACGCTGTAAAACAAACGGTTTGTGTTGTGGAGCAGGTGGAGCTCAGATGTTCAAGGAAGCTGAAAAAGGAAATAAAGAAATTAATATTGAGCGAACAGATGATGCTTTAGAAACAAACTCTTCCATTATTGCCACGGGTTGTCCTTTTTGCAATACTATGATGACAGATGGAATAAAACATGCCGAGAAGGAAAGCGAGATTCAAGTGTTAGATGTTGCTGAATTGATTGCCAATGCTGCAGAACTTTAAGCAATTAGTAGAAAATTTTTCCCCAACAAGTCGCGTTTGGTACTATTTGTCCAATCGCCCTTTTGATAGTACTGAATCTGACTACGTTCAGACTAAGATTGATGAATTTGTCACTGTAAACTGGAAATCTCACGGAGCGAAACTCAATGCTACAGGAATACTCTTGTACAATCAATTAATTGTATTGTCAGTTGATGATAGTTCGTTAGGTGCTTCAGGTTGTTCAATCGACTCATCAGTAAAATTTATAAAAGAACTCGGTACAGAACTACAAGTTGATTTTTTTAATCGCATGTATGTGCTAGTTTCCAACGAAAATGCATACAAACGAGTTCATATCACTGAATTAGCAACTTACAAGGATTGGAACCTATTAAATCCAATTGTGACAACTGTTCAAGATGTTCAAGATAAAGGATGTATTCCTGTATCTGATTCAGAATTAGTAAGATAATCTTTCCTTTATCTTAATACCCTCTGTAATTTGAAAAACTGATCCTTTCTGTTTGCAACTTTACCGATAATACCTCGTCTGTAAGTTTAATAGAATAACTAAACTAAATTTCTTTTAATGAAACGAAATGTATTTGCATTGCTTCTAATAATACTAGGCACAAACTCGATTAAATCACAGGTAGTTTCTTTGAATTTGTTATACAATTCTATACCTGGAATTGGTTGTTATTCAAATATGTCCGTTTGTACAAATACAGGTTCATTGCCAGAATCAGGAGCTGAAATAATTGTGAATTGGATGGATGGAGATTCAGATACAATGACTGTTTTTTCTTCACCAAATAGTCAAAACTGCTATATTTTCGAACATAGTTATAGTCAAGCGGGAGTTTACAATGCAGAAGTATCTGTATCAAGTGGTACTTCGCCACAGCTCATTATAGGTGGAGAAACCATTGAATGGGTCATAACAAATACGTCGAATTGTGGTTTTTTTAATATCATAACTTTATTAAATCCAACTGCTACTTTTTTAAGCAATGTGCCTTACGATATCGTGGGGAATAATGGCGATGTCTCCACAACTTATCCAATAAATTCTTTTGGCAATGCTTATTATACTGAATTGGATATAGCTAATACCCCATATACGGTTTCAGTTAATCCATCATGGCTACAATCCAATGGTTATATACAGACATCGCCTAATTTCACCATCAACTCATTTGATCTTACAGGAAAAGCAGAAAATATACCCATGAGCATGAGCATAGCATGTTCTGGTACGGGTACTACTTCAAATCTGGAGGTTGCTTCTGCATCTGCATTCCAGTTTATTGCTCCTATTGAACTAGGAAATATTTCTGTCCAAGTATGTAATGTTTCCTGCGGAAATTTTGCCAATAGCAGTATCAAAATTGCAATGCCTGTTGGTGTTATTCCTGATTTATCAAATTATCCAAATGCCTCTTTTGCTAATGATACAGTAACTATTTTAGAACAATATTTATCAGGGTGTACAACCTTTGGATTTCCTTGTTACTTTGCTGGGAATACGCCGAGTGGAACAATACTTGAATTTTCAGTAGAGGTATCTGCTGAAGGTGAACAAGATATACTATTTAACCAAATGTCATTTTTCGCAACTGTACTTAATTCGTATGATCCAAATGATAAACAATGTAATTTATCCACCTATATTCAGCCAGATGTTCAAGAAAAATTACAATTTACTGTTCGCTTTCAAAATGATGGAAATTTTCCGGCCTTAAATGTTGTGATTCGGGATACCATTTCATCAAACTTGAATCTTTCAACGCTCAAATTTCTTGGGTCTAGCCATCCTACAACCTATACAATTAATCCAATATCAAGAGAAATCGTGTTTCGCTTTAGTGGAATCCAATTACTACCTTCATCGGAAAATTTAGAGGCAAGTCAAGGATTTTTTGCCTATGAAATAATGGAATTACCTAGTTTGGCTTTGAATTCAGAAATTTTAAATACGGCCTACATCTATTTCGATTTTAATCCACCGATAATTACCAATACAACTTTGAATATCAATGGATATGTTGGTTTGTCAGATCAAATGAATAATACTATGGATATTTTTCCAAATCCATCAGCAGGTAGTTTTCAAATAAACGGAGTTGAGGATGGGCAACTGTTTATAACAGCTACATCAGGAAATTTAATTGTTGACAAGAAGTATATTAAGGGCGATTTAGTTGATTTATCTTGCTTTGATGATGGATTATACTTTGTTCGAATTAAAAATGATAGCGGCGAGTACACGCAAAAGTTGAATGTATTAAAAAAATAATACACCAATATTTTAAGTCCATTTATCACTTAAAGAACTTAACAGTAAGAATTACACAATTATCAAATCGGCACTTTTTCTTACTTTTGTACCTCAGATTTATTCAAATACTAGAATAAATTTTACAAGTTTAATTATTAAAAATGAGGATACTACACGTATTTTGTATTCTATTAGCTGTAAATTTTTCTTTTGGTCAAGTTTTGAAAGGAAGAATTACGGACAACAATGGTATTGAAATTCCTTTTGCTAAAATACGGGTTCAAGGTTCATCGTATGGAACAGTTTCCAGTGCCTTTGGTGAATATAATTTGGAATTGAAAAAAGGGTTTTATGTGTTGGTTTTTTCTGCTCCTACATTTGAGTCAATCAGAGATAGTATGTTAATTACAGACGGTTACCAAGTGCTCAATGTGAGATTAAATCCCGTGCTTCAGCAAATGGATGAAGTGATAATAACCAATGACGCCAAGAAGGATTTGGCTAAAGCTATTATGAAAAAGGTTATTGATAAACGTGATTTTTTTCGAGATTTAATAAAGGAATACAGTTGTGACACTTATTGTTATTCTTCCTTAGAAAAGGATAAGCTAGATAGTTTGGTAGAAGATTCTATAATTGGTCGTGAGAAATTAAACGTATTGGAATGGAATGCGAAAACATCATTTAAAAATCCAGATAAATTCAAAGATGAGTTTTATGCGTACAATGATTATACTGATGATTATCAAAATTTTGGAAATGCTTCCGTTAGTGTTGCATTCGGTGAGGAATCGGATATGGCAGATGCGCATACTTCATCAGTTGGTAATAATCCTTATTTGTTTGTTAATGGAATTAAAGATGCCCATTTTTCTTTATTCGAAAATATAATTGAAGCCCCTAAATTGACACAATCACCCTTAATTTCTCCACTTGCATTTAATGCCTTTGTTTATTATTCCTACAACTTAAAAGGTTCATTTATCGATAGCATGAAACGATATATTTATGAAATTGAGGTTAAGCCTCGTTTTCAACAAGAAGCATTGTTTTCAGGAACATTATATATTCGAGATACATCGTTTGAGCTCGTATCTTATGACTTAAGCATTAATAAAGGTGTGTTACTGTTTTTTAAGGAAATGCATATTATCTGTGATTATGAAAAAATTGGTGAGCGATTAGTACCAGTAAGGAGAGAATTTATTTATGACATTACAGAAGGTAAAACAGTGATTAATGGAAGCTCTCGTTTAATACATAGTAACTATTCATTTGACCTAAATGACGTGAAAGCGCGTTTTTGGCAAGAAAGAGTTGTTTTCGCAAATGACGCACTTGATAAAGACACAAGCTATTGGAATGAAACACGTCCTTTTACAATTAAGGAGATTGAGAAAAAATTTATGTACCAGCAGGATAGTATAATCAACTATCATGAAAGTGATGCTTTTAAACGATACACGGATAGTGTCAAAAACCAATGGCGTTGGTCTAGTTTATTTTTTGGAAATATCGGTTATAGCAATTCATTCAAGAAAATTGAATATTCCGTTGGTGGTCTGATTCAACAAATTGTGCTTTTTGGCGTGGGAGGATACAGACATCGTTTACCGTTCTACCTTGCTAAAGAATTTGAAAATGGATATAAACTAACTTTATCCCCAATGATTGATTATGGGTTTTTGAATAAAGATGTCAAAGGCACATTTGATGGATCAATCATGTATAATCCAAGAAATTTTGCAAAAATAGGCTTTGTGATTGGTGATAATTATGATTTTGTTTCGTCAGCATTGAATATCACCCAAAGTATCCTCCCCGTTTCTAATCGCGTTAGGAATCAAAAAGTTGAATTGAGTTATAGCCAAGAATTAATTAATGGTTTATTCGGTAAAGTAACGCTACATTATTCTGATAGAAAATCAATTGAAAATATTAAATATCCAGCTTACTGGGATAGTTTGAATTTAACTTTTGGTGCAGCTCCTTCTCAACCATTTGAAAGGTATAAAATCATGTTAGCGACCTTTGATTTTGAGTATCATTTCAAGCAAAAATATATGATCAGAAAAGGACGTAAAGTTGTTTTCGGCTCACCTTGGCCAACGCTATATTTTCAATATAAAAAAGCCCTTCCAAATGTATTCAATTCTGAAGCGAATTTTGATAAGATCGAATTGAAAGTCCATGATGAAATTAAACTTAATTCAATTGGTGACATGGAAATCAAGGCAATCGCCGGGTATTTTATGCAAAAAAGCGACATTCGCCTAATTGAATATAAATTTTTCCGTCAGTCTGATTTAGGATTTTTCTCGGATCCGACGAATACAATGCAAATGTTAGACACCTTTCTACAAACTAATAATTCTTATTTTCAGTTGAATTTTATTCATCATTTCAATGGGTTTTTCTTAAATAAAATTCCCCTTATCAGTAAATTAAAATTGGAAGAAACAATTGGTGGTGGATTCATTGGTATTCCCGATGCGAATTTTGCACAAGTTGAATTTTTCGCCGGATTAGAACGGAAAATTAGAATTAAGAAAACCGTGTTTAAGATAGGATATTATGCTTGTATGCAAGGAAATTCCTTCAACACTTCTAATTTGAGATATAAAATTGGTATTAATTTCTATGATCCGTTTAGAGATAAGTGGAATTATTAATTGATCTCCTTATTAATTAGCGAAATCAATTTTTCAGAACATTCTCCGTATAACGTC
>JBIKQS010000127.1:0-6595 GCA_044349575.1 Crocinitomicaceae bacterium | reverse complement strand
AAAAAAGCTAAAAAATTCAGAACTACAAATACTCCAAGATTTGCTGATGATGTTTCTCAAAAGATTGTTGAAGATAAAAAAGCGCAATATGCCCAGACACAAGTTGTAAAAAAGGACCTTCGTATGGAATACCAAATACAATCCAAAATGACGATTCCAACGGATGGAATGGATCACCGAGTTCAGATTGACAATTTTGAACTGAACGCGTCTTACGAATATCACACAGCTCCTAAAATTGACCCTTCGGTATTTTTAGCAGCGCAAGTTACCGGTTGGGAAAAACTGAATTTATTGAGCGGCGAATCCAACATTTACTTTGATGGAACGTACATCGGAAAATCGTACATTGATGTAAATTCAACCAAAGACACTTTATCGTTCTCTTTTGGGAAAGATGCTAAAGTAATCGTTGAGCGAACCAAAGTAAAAGATAAGAGCAGCACTAAAGTATTTGGTTCTAGACAAAAATACGAAGTGACTTGGGAAATCCGCATGCGAAACAATGGTGGAGCATCAATTCCGATCATCGTAAAAGATCAATTTCCAATTAGCACAAACAACGACATCAAAGTTCGAAATGGTGAATTTGGAACAGCTCTATTAACAGAAAAAACGGGCATTTTAGTTTGGAATCTGAATTTACCATTAGGAGGAAGTCAAAATTTACAATTCGGCTATTCAGTTGATTATCAAAAAGGTTATACATTGTATTTAGAATAAAAATTATGAAAAAAATTAATTTAACCCTGCTCATTGGCTTACTGAATTTTTCAGTATTTGCTCAAAAAGAAAATGAAGTTCCGCTAACTTCCGACCTGAAAAAAGTTACCGTTTTCTTTTTGGGGGCACAAGTGGAACACCAAGTGAATGCGCAACTGAAAAAAGGAAAACAAGAAGTGGTTTTTAGCAAATTGACTGATTTTTTGGACCCCAATACGGTTCAAGTTAAAGCTAACGGAGATTTAACCATTCTTTCGGTTCGTACGCGGAAAAATTTCGAGGATATTCGCATTTCCAACGACAAAATTGAAGCCTTGAATGCGCAACGATTGGTACTGGAGAAAAAAGAAATTGCACTACGCGACGAATATGAAATTCTGGAACTAGACAAAGAATTGTTGATGCGTAATCGCGATTTGAAAGGTCAAGACAAGGGAATCATCATGATTGAACTAAAAGAAGCTTATGCCTTCATGCACCAAAAAATGAATGAAATTACCGTTCGTGAAAGTGCTATTTACGATGAGTTGGAGAAGTTGACCAAAGAAATGAATAAACTCGAACAAGAAATTATTTCCCAACGTAGCAAACCGGTAATTAATTACACCGAAATCATTGTAGAAATTGACGTTGAAAAAGAAACCGATGCTTCTTTTTTCTTCAATTACATTTCTCCAAACGCATCTTGGAAACCTTATTACGACATGCGAAGTGATGGAATCGGCAAACCAATTAAATTGGAAGCAAAAGCCTTGGTTTCACAAAACACTGGTATCGAATGGAAGAATGTAGATATGGTTTTATCAACCAACGATCCGTATGAAAACTCTAAAGAACCAGTTGTTGCTCCGTGGTATATCAATTACAACAATTATCCGCAGCAGAAATATCAAACACAACGCAATTTGCCAACTGTGGATTATTCCGGAGAAAAAATTCAAGGAGAAGTGATTGATGCAAATACGGGCGAACCGATGCCGTTTACGAAAGTGTCCTTTCCGTCGAATCCAACCATTGGAGCGGTAACAGATGTAGACGGTAAATTTAGTGTTACAGTTCCTCGAAATGAAAGACAAATAATTGCTTCATTTGTGGGTTATCAATCTTCTTCATTGCCTATAAACGCTCCTTACATCAAATTCTTTCTTGTAGCTGATGAAGTAGAATTAGAAGAAGTAGTTGTTGTAAGTGATAACTTCAAGCAATCAAGAACTATAACTAAACAAGATATTTCATTAATGCCATCTAGAAATGCCTCAACTATAAGCTCTACAGGTAGAAAACGAAACAGGAAGAATAAGGCCTTTGCTGCAGCATACGATGAAGAACGAAAGTTGGAGGATAAAAAAGCGAATTACGTTCAGACAAATGTGGTTAAAAAGGATCTCAGAATGGAATACCAAATACAATCGAAAATGACGATTCCAACGGATGGTATGGATCACCGAGTTCAGATTGATAACTTTGAACTGAACGCTTCATACGAATACCACACAGCTCCTAAAATTGACCCATCTGTATTTTTAGCAGCGCAAGTTACCGGTTGGGAAAAACTGAATTTGTTGAGCGGGGAATCGAACATTTACTTTGATGGAACGTACATCGGAAAATCATACATTGATGTAAATTCAACCAAAGATACTTTATCGTTCTCTTTTGGGAAAGATGCTAAAGTAATCGTAGAACGAACCAAAGTAAAAGATAAGAGCAGTAATAAAGTATTTGGTTCTAGACAAAAATACGACGTAACGTGGGAAATTCGCATGCGAAACAACGGTGGAGCCTCAATTCCAATCATCGTAAAAGATCAATTTCCAATTAGCACAAACAACGACATCAAAGTTCGAAATGGTGAATTTGGAACAGCAAGTTTAGATGAAAAAACGGGTATACTCGTGTGGAAACTGAATTTACCATTAGGAGGAAGTCAAAATTTACAATTCGGCTATTCAGTTGATTATCAAAAAGGTTATACACTTTATTTAGAATAAAAACATGAAACAAATAGCTTTTACAATTCTATTATCGTTTTTTAGCTTGGCCGTTTTTAGTCAAAAAGAAGTTGCCATATCATCTGATTTATCAAAAGTAACAGTTTTCTTTTTAGGTGCTCAAATTGAACATCAGGCCAAGAAATCCTTAAACAAAGGCAAGCAAGAATTGGTTTTCACTAAGCTTACAGACTATTTGGATGCAAATACAGTTCAAGTAAAAGCAACAGGAGATTTAACCATTCTTTCCGTTCGGACACGAAAAAACTACGAAGATGTTCGTATTTCTACTGATAAAATGAATGAGTTAAATGCCCAGCGAAAAATTCTAGAAAAGAAAGAAAATGAGTTACGAAGTGAATTTGACATTCTTACCTTGGATAAGGATTTAATCATGCGAAATCGTGAACTAAAAGGCTTGAACGAGGGAATAAAAATGACCGAATTGAAAGATGCTTTTACGTTCATGCACCAAAAATTAACTGAAATTACCGTGCGTCAAAGTGCGATACGCGATGAATTGGAAAAGCTAGTTAAGGATTTGAATAAGTTGGAACAAGAAATCGTTTCGCAACGCAGCAAACCAGTAATTAATTATTCAGAAATCATTGTGGAGGTTGATGTTGAAAAAGCAACTGATGCTGCATTTACGTTCAATTATATTAGTCCAAATGCGAGCTGGAAGCCCTATTATGACATGCGCAGCGATGGAATAAATAAACCAATCAATTTAGAAGCAAAAGCTTTGGTTTCACAAAACACAGGTATTGAATGGAAAAATGTAGACATGATACTATCAACCAACGATCCTTATGAAAACTCTAAAGAACCAAATCTGCAGCCTTGGTATATTTACTACAATAATTACAAACAACCTACACAACAACAAACTCGAGTATTACCTGAAATTGATTATTCAGGAGAAAAAGTTACCGGTGAAGTTATTGATGCATCAACTGGTGAACCAATGCCCTTTACTAAAATTTCCTTTCCTTCAAACCCAAGTATTGGGGTGGTAACCGATGTAGATGGTAAATTCACAGTAACTGTTCCGAAAAATGAAAAATACCTACTCGCTTCATTTGTAGGCTATACCTCGCAAACGGTTGCAATACAATCTCCATACATTAAATTTTTTATGAGAGCTGATGAACTTGAATTGAGCAATGGATGGACGAACGGTCGTTATAGTTACAAATGGGATTTTGACGGAAATGCAGACAGCATAAGTATCAACACCGGTGGAATTCCCGCAAACTACGGTTACTTAAATGGAGGAATAATTTCAATTAGTGAGGAAGAAAAAAATCTGGAACAAATTCAAATAAGAGGAAGTAGAACAAAAGGAAAAGATTTGTTTATTGATGGAGTAAAAATTCAGAATAAAGCAAATTATGCTCAAACAGAGGTGGTTAAAAAAGATTTGCGGGTAGAATATAAAATTCAATCAAAAATGACGATTCCAACAGATGGAATGGATCACCGCGTTCAGATAGATAAATTCCAATTAAATGCTGACTATGAATATCATACAGCTCCTAAAATTGATCCTGCCGTATTTTTAACAGCACAAGTTACCGGTTGGGAAAAATTGAATTTATTGAGTGGTGAATCCAACATTTACTTTGACGGAACGTATATTGGAAAATCGTTCATTGATATTAATTCTACCAAGGACACACTTTCTTTTTCTTTTGGAAAAGATTCAAAAATCAATGTGGAACGCACAAAAGTAAAAGATAAGAGCAGCAACAAAATTCTAGGTTCACGTCAGAAATACGACGCAACGTGGGAGATTAAAATTCGAAACAACGGCGGTGCTCAAATTCCAATCATCGTAAAAGATCAATTTCCAATTAGCACGAACAACGAGATCAAAGTAAAACGAAATGAGCTTTTAAATGGAGAATTGAATGACGAAACAGGAATTATTACTTGGAAACTAACGTTACCTGTTGGTAATTCTCAAACCTATCAATTTGGTTATTCGGTTGATTACGAAAAAGGAAGGGTGTTGTATTTGGATTGAGTTAATCACGACAAAATTGAATCTGCTAAAAATGAATTCTAAAGAAGTGTTTTTCTTATTTAAGTGAAGCTTAACTAAAAATTTCATTAATTAAGTTTTTATGTGTTTTTATTAAATAAAGTGTTTTATTTAATTTTTTTAGTATTTTTGTTAACTAAGCAGTATTTTAGTTAAGCAAAAAATCATGGATCAATTTCAAGCAGGAAAATACATAAGCCAAGGATATTATTCCAGTTTTCAGCCTGAAAACATCAATCGAGAATGGCAGGTAAACGATCTTGAATTGCTTAATTTATTAAGTAAGGCAGATCGCTATATTGGTCGATTGGACATGTACTCCAATTACGTAAATATCGACCTATTTATTCAAATGCATATTGCGAAAGAAGCAACCTTATCTTCCAAAATTGAAGGTACGCAAACCAATGTTGAAGAATCTTTTTTGCGACAAGGAGAGGTAGCAAATGAAAAAAGAGACGATTGGGAAGAAGTTCAAAACTATGTGAACGCCATGAACCAGGCAGTTGACTTGTTGAAAGAATTACCTTTTTCGTCGAGATTAATTCGTAAAGCGCATAAAACCTTACTCACCGGCGTTCGTGGGGAAACAAAACAACCTGGCGAATTTAGGAAATCGCAAAATTGGATTGGTGGAGCAACGTTAAATGATGCTAGCTTTATTCCACCTGTTCATACTTCTATTTCTGATTTCATGTCGGACTTAGAGCACTTTGCCAATAATGAGTTTAATCAACTTCCTGATTTATTAAAAATTGGTATCATCCATTATCAATTTGAGACAATTCACCCATTTTTAGATGGAAATGGACGAGTAGGTCGACTGTTGATTACCTTATATCTGGTAAATAAAAATATATTAAAGCGACCAGTACTCTACTTATCAGATTTTTTTGAGCGAAATCGTGTGCTGTATTATGACAATTTAATGCGCGTTCGGTTTAACAACGATTTGATTCAATGGTTAAAATTTTTCTTAACTGGAATTATTGAAACGGCACAAAAAGGAGTAAATACCTTGGATGCCATATTGAAATTGAAACAAGATGTAGAAACCGATGTTAAATCACTCAAAGGAAGGGCTGATGACGCTTTAATTCTCCTTGATTTTTTATATACTCACCCAGTAATCGATGTCGCGAAAGTGGAAGAATTAATTAGTAAATCAAATGTCACATCTTATAAACTTTTGGCGGATTTAGAAAAAATGGGAATATTAGAAGAAATAACCAATTCTCAGCGAAACCGAATTTTTGCATTTCGAAAATATATTTATTTGTTTGATTAAAGTTTATGTAGCAATTAAGCTAAATTCAAATTAATATTTTTGTATATACTAACCTGTTGATGGTTAAGAAAAAGAAGTATTATGATTAAAAAAGTCAATTTATTCCTTAATCAATACGTTTCCATACCTTTTAAATCAAACTGAATAAACTTTTTGGGGTCTATGCGTTCACCTTCCTTCTCGATTTCGTAATGTAAATGAGGTCCAGTTGATCTGCCTGTACTTCCCACCAAACCAATCAAATCACCTTTTTTAACCTCATCACCTTCTTTGATTTTAAATCCGCTTAAATGAGCATATCTGGAAACAAAACCATAGCCATGCTCTATGACAATGCAATTTCCATAACCATCTTCAGAGCTTGAAATTCTAATAACTTTTCCAGATCCAGCCGCATATACCTTTGTTCCTGTTGGTGCAGCAATATCAATTCCTTTGTGCATTTTCATTGTAGAATCAATGGGATCCTTTCTCATTCCAAATCCAGAACCAACGCGATCAAAATCAGATACATAAATTGGACAAACGGCAGGAATTGATGACATC
>JBIKQS010000126.1:0-6613 GCA_044349575.1 Crocinitomicaceae bacterium | reverse complement strand
ACATTTCCGTTTTATTCCAGCACTAAGAGGTAAGTTTATATTTAACGTTGTAAGCCTTTGGGGATATTCGGCTATTTTATTCACTTTCTTTGGTGTGAATTTCTTTTTAGTTGGTTTACACTCGTATGCGCAAGGAGATGGATTTGCTAAGTTACCTAATTGGGTTTATGTTACAGTTGGTTTATTTATTCTCTTTACAATACTTGCGGCAATCAGAAATCGTTCGTATAAAAAGTTAAGCGCATAAAAAAAGGGAACCGAAGTTCCCCAATTTCTTTGTAAATAATCGATTGATTAGTTTACGCTGCTAGATAAATCTGCACCAGCTTTGAAACGGATAGTTTTTTTAGCTTCAATTTGGATAACAGCACCAGTCTTAGGGTTACGACCATTTCTTGCAGCTCTATCAGATACAGAAAAAGATCCGAAACCTACTAAAGAGATTCTGTCATTACTTTTTAATGCTCCTGTAGCAGCAGTAATAAAACCATCTAATGCTTTTTTAGCATCAGCTTTTGACAATCCAGAGTTGTCAGCAATCGCATCGATTAATTCAGCTTTGTTCATTTTTGTTTGTTTAAATGGGTTAATAAAAAATTTTACTATCACAAATATATCTGATTATCAATGTGCACAACATTTCAAGGTAAAAAAAATGCACAAAATGTTGAAAAATCAAGAGTTTTGTTGATAAAACCGGCTTTTTCATGATTAAATCGCCTGTTAATACATGTTTTCATTGAGAAGTTGCTTGTTGAATCAATGTTTTTAGGTGAAAACATTTAAAAAATAAGGCAAATTAAACTTTGTGATGCATTTAAAACAGGTAAGTGCAGGAAATTATTTTTAACTCTTCAATCTTCTTGAAATCTAATGTAAACATACATAAAAGAAGATGACCATTGAAGGATGAATGGTATTTTTTGCACACACATCCAACTTGCAATCAATAGTATTGACATAATTTTTTTTTGATTCAAATCAAATTCATTCAATTTTAGCATAGTATTTCTTGCTAACTTTGATAAAAAGACAAAAATTGTGGAAAACATACAAATAAATGTTGCTGAAAGTTTAGAAAAAAAACTATTTTTGTCTCCCGAATTTGGAACGCCTAAAATTTTACACCTATGTATTGGACGTTAGAACTTGCATCCTATTTAGAAGATGCTCCTTGGCCAGCAACTAAGGAAGAATTAATTGATTTTGCAATCAGAACTGGAGCTCCGTTGGAGGTAGTTGAAAATCTTCAAGATTTAGAAGATGAAGGTGACATGTATGAAAGTATCGAAGAAATTTGGCCGGATTACCCTTCTCGTGAAGACTTTCTATTCAACGAAGACGAGTATTAAAAGAGTCCCACTGAAAAGTGGGATTTTTTTATGCACTAAATTAGAATTCGGATTTCTTAATATTCTAACATTCTTGGTTAACTTTGTTCAATGATTACATCTGATCAATTAAAAGATATTACCTCGCGCATTCAAGCTATTTATAATTATTTAAAAATAGATGAAAAAGAGCTTCAACTTCGTGAAAATGAGTTAAAAACTCAAGATCCCGGTTTTTGGGATGACGCAAAAAAAGCTGAAATTCAAATGAAGGAGATTAGATCGCTTAAATTTTGGATTGAAAGTTATAATTCGTTGAATCAAGCGAAAGAAGATATTGAGGTTCTTGTTGAATTTTACAAAGAGGATACTTCACTCGAACAAGAGATTAATGAACAATTTAAAATCCTTTTAGACCATGTTGAATCTACAGAATTAAAAAACATGTTATCTGGTGAGGAAGATCGATTAAGTGCAGTATTGCAAATCACTTCAGGTGCCGGTGGAACTGAAAGTTGTGACTGGGCCTCTATGCTCATGCGCATGTACATCATGTGGGGACAAAAAAATGGTTGTAAAGTAACTGAACTCAATTATCAAGAAGGAGATGTTGCAGGGATTAAGACGGTTACACTTGAATTTGAAGGTGATTTTGCTTTCGGTTATTTGAAAGGAGAAAATGGAGTTCATCGTTTGGTCCGAATTTCTCCATTCGACTCAAATGCTAAAAGGCATACCTCATTTGCATCGGTTTATGTATATCCTTTAGTGGATGATCAAATTGAAATCAATATCAACCCTGCTGATATATCTTGGGAAACTTTTAGATCCGGTGGTGCTGGTGGTCAGAATGTTAATAAGGTTGAAACTGCTGTTCGATTAAGACATGCTCCTTCAGGAATAATCATTGAAAACTCAGAGTCGAGATCTCAACTAGCCAATAAAGAAAAAGCCATGCAACTCCTTCGTTCTCAATTGTATGAACTTGAATTACGTGCAAGAATGGAAAAGAGAAACGAAATTGAGGCAAATAAAAAGAAAATTGAGTGGGGGTCACAAATCAGAAATTACGTTATGCATCCCTATAAACTCGTAAAAGATGTCAGAACGGGTTTTGAGTCTACTAATGTGGATGCGGTAATGGATGGTGAAATCAATGAATTTCTGAAATCTTATCTAATGACCTACGGTGGTTCGTATTAGTTTAGTATATTCGTTTTAAATTTTTTTTCATGCGTGTTTATCTCGATAATGCTGCAACCACACCTATTGCTTCACAAGTAGTCGATGCGATGGTTGAAGTATTGCAAAATGATTTTGGAAATCCCTCATCTACTCATTTTTATGGTAGACAAGTTAAAGCATTAATTGAAACTTCTCGAAGACAAGTTGCAAACTATCTAAATTGCTCTTCATCAGAGATTATTTTCACGTCAGGAGGAACCGAAGCTGATAACATGGCTCTTTTCTCGGCTGTTCATGATCTTGGTGTCAAACGAATCATTAGTTCATCCATTGAACATCATGCGGTAGGCCATAGTGTTGATGCGTTGATAAAGCAAAATTCAATTGTCTTTGAGACCGTAAAATTAGACTCAAAAGGGCACATTGATATGGCTCATCTGGAATCTATGTTACAAGAAAATATCCCTACACTGGTATCATTAATGCATGCCAATAATGAAATAGCTACGTTACTTCCGTTAAAAACAGTCTCTGAATTGTGTAGAAAATACAAGGCTTATTTTCACTCGGATACTGTACAAACGATGGGGCATTATGCTTTTGATTTAGCTGATTTAGACATTGATTTTATTACTTGTGCGGCGCATAAATTCCACGGACCAAAAGGTGTTGGTTTTTTATACATCAATAAAAAAAACAAGGTTGCATCACTTATTCACGGTGGGGCACAGGAAAGGGGCTTACGCGGGGGTACGGAGAATGTATACGGCATTGTTGGATTAGCAAAAGCAATGGAACTTGCTTATCAAGATTTAGAGGATCATCAAAAACATGTACAAAATCTAAAATCCTACATGATTGAGCAATTACAGGAGATGTTTCCTGCCATTTTGTTTCACGGTGAAACGGAGCCATCAAAATCACTCTACACGGTACTAAATGTTTGCTTTCCTAAAACTGATAAGGGAGGAATGTTGCTTTTTACCTTGGATTTGAAAGGAATTGCTGTTAGCGGTGGTAGTGCTTGTTCATCAGGAGCAAATAAAGGTTCTCATGTTTTAGAGGGTATAGGAGCAGATATGACTAGACCAAATGCACGATTTTCGTTTTCTCGCTACACAACAAAAGAAGAAATTGATTATGCACTAATGCAGGTGAAATCTAGCTTCGAGCAAACCTTATGATTTCATAGTTTTATGAAAGTTCTTTTTTTGACGTCAGCACATAATTCAAATGATGATCGGATTTATTTTCTTCAAGCTAAAACCTTAGCCAAATCTCATAATATTCGTGTTTATTCCACATTTGGTGGTTATCACATTCAGGAATTTTCTTTAGAGGCTCTTTACGATAGTACTCCATTTCGTTCAAGAAAAGAAAAGATTACGGCTTTTTACAATCAGTGTATACAATTTAATCCAGATGTAATTATTTGTTCTGAACCGCTACCTATACTTGGAGCTAAACGTTTTGTAAAACAAAAAAAATCTTGTCGATTGCTTTACGATATCACAGAATTTTATCCTTCAAAAAAGAATTTTCTTGGATTTTCGCCTTTCAAAAAAGTAATTGCTGCAGCTGGAATGGTTTGGCTAAATAGAAAAGCCTCTGGTCTAGTTGATGGTTTTATTTTTGGTGAGCATTATAAATCATTGTATTACAGGGCTAATTTTAAGAATAAATCTTTTATACACTTGCCTTATTACCAAGATTTAACGTATTTCCCCAATTTTAATCAGCCACAAAATGAATTGGTTTTTGGCTATACGGGAAAGTTTTCTGAAGAAAAAGGCATAGTTAGATTTGGTCATTTTTTACAAGTATTTAAAGAAAAAAATCCAGAAAAAACCTTTCGTGTTAAATTAATTGGTTGGTTTGAAAGTGAAAGTGTTATAAAAGAATTTTACAAATTAACAGAAGGAATTGTAGTTGAATTTATTGAAAATCTTCCTTTTGAAGAATATTGTCAATCTCTTTCAGATATTTCTATATTCTTTGATTTACGAGATGTCGACGCGGAAAATAATTTATGCCTTCCTATAAAAATATTCACCTACGCAGCTGTTGGTCGGCCCATGATTTATTCACCAATTCAAGCAATAGAACAAGCTCATCCTAACCAAGATTTTATCAAACTGTGCAAGAATGAAAATTACGATTATATGAATCAGCTTGTTCATGATTTGATTTCTGATAAAATTAATTTTCACGAAATGTGTATTAAATCACGAGAATTTGCAGAAAACCATCAATGGGAAGCAATAAAACAAGAATTTATTCGCTTTGTTACATCAAATGAGTGAGCATAATGCCATAAAATCAACTATGACATCCAAAATTATTGGCCTCGTTGCGTCATTTGGATTGGTTGTTTTATCAACGCGAATTTGGGGGTCTTCAGGACGTGGATATATTTCCATGTTACTTGCTGATGCAGCGCTAATTGCCGTTTTCTCGAATGTTTTAGCAGGAAGCTCCGCCATGTATTACATGAAGAAATTTGGTCAAAATAAAGTTTTATTATCGGGGATTTGTTGGATTGTATTTACTTCACTCACGGGATCTTTACTTTTGACTTTTTTTCAACCACTTAATTTTTGGTTACTTTGCTCATTAACCTTTGCTATATCTTTTCATTCTTTGGTTGTGAATCAATTGTTTGTGAATCAAAAGTTTGGTAAAGCAAATGTAGTTGGTTCATTAGTTCAACTTTTTTTTGTCGGGGTTTTGATTTTTTTCTGGTTTTCAGAAATTAAGACATCTTGGGAAGTTTACTTTTTAATTCAAATTATTTGTTCAGTTGTATTTACAATGGTTTTTATGAATTATAATTTTGCTGGTCTGATTAGCTGGGAAGAATTTCGTGCTATGTTCCATTATGGTTGGAGAAATGAGTTGAGTTATTTGTTTCAATTCTTGAGTTACAGAATTTCTTATTTTTTTATTTATCATGAATTAAGTATTTCAGATTTAGGCGTATTTGGTGTTATGGTGATTTTTGCTGAAGCAATTTGGGTTGCCAGTAGAAGTATTTCTACCGTTTTATTTGCAAAACAGTTGGATGATAAGGGAGAATTAGCGGGACTACAGCGTGCTCAGCGATTTGCAAAGTATAGTTTTTGGTTTAGTTTACTCGGAATTCTGGTTATTCTTTTCATTCCAGATTCAGTAATAATGGAAATCTTTTCAAAGGAATTTTCTTCCTCAAAAATGATTTTTATGATGCTGTCTCCAGGTGTATTGGCAATAGCCGTTACTAACATTTACGGACATTTTTTTGCAGCTGAAAATAACCAAAGAATATTATTGAAAAAATCAATAGTCGGTTTTATTGTTTCGTTGATTTTAACTCCTTTATTTATTACAAACTATGGAATTCTCGGGGCAACAGCAGCTATGTCTATTTCTTATCTTGTAAGTTCGCTAGTATTACTCCTAGCTTTTTCTAAACGAAAAAATGAAATTTTGGGAAAACAAATAGACTCTTAACAATATTCATTTAACTTTCAACGATAATTCCATTCTAAATTTAGTTACTTTTTCATGGGTATAATTTGTAGCAAAAACATCAATGAATTGGTTGAAATGTTGACCTTTTAATTTATCGGATTCTATCATTTTGCTAATGATTATTTCCATGCTCATAACTAAAAAGGATACCTAATTCTGCCCTTTGACATAAATCGACACAAAAATGATTTAAATGCAAGTGAAATTTGAACGTAATTTAGCTCTGATAAAAACTTGTTATGAATACTAGGTGCTAGATTAGCACCAACAACCATTGCTCTAAAATACGTATAATCTTTGTATTGGAAATAGTTTAGGGAACTGTTGAATAAAATGATCCTAGAGTTTAATTAATTTCCCTGTTCCAAAAAGATGAGAAGTAATTGAAGTGGGTATTCCTTTGTAATAAATGTTTCCAGAACCTGAGATCTCCGATTTTAAACTTGCATTTTCGGCATTTATATGGCAAGGAGAATTTGCATTTGAAACAATTGAAATCGAATTTTGAATTTTTAAATTGCGCGTATCACATTTTCCTTGAGTCATGATATTAAACGTAGCTTTATTAGCTATTCCCTCTAGGTAAA